>NZ_JBWKEC010000021.1:0-132240 GCF_056435645.1 Amycolatopsis sp. NPDC043889 | reverse complement strand
GTGAAGGCCTCCTTCCCTACCTTGAGCGTAGGGAAGGAGGCCTTCACGGACCCGCGATCGACCGGCAGCCACCTCCGGTAGGTACGCAAGACACCTTTGGCTCTAACCCGAAACGCCACTCACGAGGCGGGGCACTCAGTCGCGGTCGATCGTGAACGTGCTCGTCGTGTTCCGGATGTCCTCGGCGTTGTCGCTTAGGATGAGCCCGGTGAACGTCGCCGAGCCGACGGCCGGGCCCTGTCCCGGTTCCGGCAGCTCGTTGACCCAGATCCCGATCCCCGACTTCGCGTCGAACTCGTCACCGCTGCGGTGCGCGCCGGTGATCGACACGTTCGTCAGCACCGTGTCCTCGACCGGGTTCTCCGGACGGCTTCCGGTGTACTTGGTCTGGAACATGATGCCGCTGTAGGTCGGACTCTGGATGTCCACATCGGACACCCGGATACCGCGGAACTCCTTGGAGGCGGAGAACATCCAGATCGCGGGGAACGTCTGCTGCCCCCAGAAATGGCCACCGGTGCGGACCAGTGACACATTCTGGACGGTCGTCGGCCGCGGGCCGAACCCCAGGAACGAGTAGCCGAAGTCGAGCGAGCTGATCGTGATCCCCGAGTACGTCAGCGTGTCCGCGATGTAGAGGTTGCGGAACGTGTTGCTGTATCCGCCGTACACCGCCAGCCCCGCCGCGCGCCACGGAAGCAGCACGGTCAGGTTCTCGAACACGTTGTCGTACTGGTTGCCCGCGTTGAGGTCCGTGGCGGCGAACAGCGCGAAACTGTCGTCACCGGTGGAGCGGGCCTCGTTGTTCGTGACCCGGTTTCCCGTGCTGCCGTTGGTGAAGTTGACCCCGTCGGCGAGCATGTCGCGGATCCGCGAGTTCTTCACCGTCGTGTTGTCCACATTGGTCGCCCACAGCAGGCACATCTGGTGCTCCACCCAGATGTCGTCGATGGTCATGTTCGTGACGTTCGTGAAGTTGAAGACCTTGCCGGGACCGTCGATCCGGGAGGTGTGGTTCCCGAACACGGCGAACCCGCCGAACGTCGAACCGCTCGCGCTCGCCTGCGCGTCGAAGCCGATGTCGGTGTTCTCCTGCCCGCTCGGAGCGGTGAACCTCGTGAACCACGGCCCGGCGCCGAGCACCTTGATCGGCTTGCCGTACACGGTCACCTTGCTCGTCATCGGATACTGCCCCGGCGGCAGGAAGACACCGGTGAGGTTCGGGTCCTGGCGCACCTTGTCCAGCGCGGCCTGCACGTCCTGCTGCGTGAACCCGGCCGGGACGGCGTAGCGCGCCGGATCCGGATTCGCGGCCGCGGTGGCCAGCTCGAAGTTCACGAAGTCGATCGCGTAGTTCAAGCCGTTGCCTTCGTCCTTCTGCAGCTTGATCTTGTGCCCGGCGGGCACTGTGGTGCCGAGCAGCATGCTGGCCTCGTCGTAGATGTGGCGAGCGGGCCCGGCTCCGGGAGAGTTCTGCGGAGAGGCTTCGGGACCGTAAAGCCACGCGTGGCGCGAGGTCAGGTCGATGGCCTTCAGGAACGTGCCGTCGACGTAGACGTTCAGCGTCGAGTTCTGCCCGCCGCCACCCGCGGCGTCCGGCATCGAGAACCGGGTCACCAAGGTGTTCGTGGCCGCGCGGGTGGTGAACTCGACCGAGGAGCCGGTCGAGTTCAGTGTCACGGCCTTGCGGCCCGACGCCTCCCCCGCGAGATCGCCGATCTTCCGGTTCGGGCCGATCACGGACGCGCCGCCCGCGACCACGCCGTCCTCCGCCTCGTACAGGTCGTAGGGCATGTTCGCGCCGCGGCCGACGAACAGCGCTTGCGTGCCGGTGTTGTTGCGCTGTTTGGCGGGCGACTCGTTGGCGTCGTTCGCGACGACGGTCTTGACCGTGTACCGGCCGTTCCCGGCCGTCCAGGTGCCGACGTTCACCGGCGGCGCGGTGGCCCCGGCCGGGATCGCGCCGGTGTACGAGCCGGTGAGTGTCTTGACGACGGCACCGTTCTGGTCCGCGATCGTCACCGTGACACCGTGGGCGCCGCCCGCCGAAGCGACCGTGCCCTGGTTGCGCACCGTGGCGGCGAAGGTGACGGTGTCACCGGCCGTCGGGTTGTTCGGCGACCAGGCGGTGGCCGCGACGAGGTCCGAGCCGGCCACCGGACCGACGACGAGCGCCGTCGCGCCGGTGTAGGAGTTGTTGCTCTCGTCCTGCTCGACGACGGAGTTGGCCTCGTCGACCTTCGCGGTGAGCTGATGGCTGCCCGTCTCCCTGGTGCCGATGTCCGCCGACACCGTCGCGGACGCACCGGCCGCGAGCGCGCCGACCTGCGCCGTACCGGCCTTCGCCGTGCCCAGGTAGAGGTTCACGTTCGTCGCACCCGAGGCCGCCGTTCCGGCGTTGCGGACGGTCGCCGACACGGTGATCGCGTCGGTCTCCACCGGGTTCTGAGGCGACCAGGACACCCCCGAGACCGTCAGATCGGGGTTCGGCGCGGGAACACCGAAGACCTGGAACTCCACGGCCTGACCGCCGGGGGCACCGGAGTTGGCGGTGATCCGCAGGCGGACGTCGGCGGCGCGGCCACCGGCCGGGATCGTCACGGTGTTGCCGCTCGCGGGAGTGAAGGTGTACGTCTGCGCGGGCACCACTGTGGTGAACGCGGCCGCACCCTGGTCACGCCCTTCGACGGCGATCGTCTGCGTGCGCTGTGCCCACACGGGATCGGGGTTGAGCTTGACGACGATCCGGTCGAGGTCGGCGTTGGACCCGAGCGCGACGGTGAGCAGGTTCGGGTATGCCGCGCCCTCCCAATAGGTGGTCACGGAGTCGTCGTTGGCGTTGGCCGCGACATAACCGTGCTGCACCGAAGACGCCGTGATCGGCTTGCCCAGCGCGAGATTCGTCCCTGCCCTCGTACCGGTCCTCGTCACCGTGCCGCTGCTCGGCGACTGGTTGCCCGCCGCGTCGCGGGCCCGCACGGAATAGGCGACCGTCGCGCTCTCCGGCTGGTCGTCGGTGTAGGTCAGGACCTCCCCGGCGACGCTGCCGCGCGGCTGCCCGTTCGCGTACACGTCGTAACCCGTGACTCCGGTGTTGTCGGTCGACGCCGACCACGTGAGCCGGATCTTGCCGCTCGACGGCTCGGTGTAGGCGAGGTTCCCCGGCGCGGACGGTGGCTGCGTGTCCCCGCCCGCGGGAGCGCGCACCTCGAACTCCGAGAGCTGCGCCGCGGGCCAGCCGGTGTTGGCGGTGATGTTCAGCCGTACGAACCGGGTGTTCCCGGTGACGTCGAGGGTGACCGTGTTACCGGTCGCCGGGTCGAACCGGTGCCCGGCCGACGGCACGAGATCGCTGAAGCTCGTGCCGTTCGCGCTGCCCTGCACCGAGAAGGTCTGCGTGCGGGCTTCCCAGCCCGCTGGCAGTTTGAGCACGAGCCGGGCGATGTTCGTGGCCGCGCCGAGGTCGGCCTGGATCCATTGCGGGAACTGGTTGTTCGTGCTTTCCCAGTAGGTGGCTTGGTTGCCATCCCCGACGTTCGAAACGGCGTAGCCGGCCAGCTGGCTGCTGGCGGTGTACATCGCGTCGGCGGCTTCGGCGGCGGCAGGAGTCGCGAGGTTCGTTGGAGCTTCGCTCGCGGCTACGGCGGGTGGGGCCAGAAGAAGGGACAGGGCGGCGTACGTCAGAAGGCGCCTCGTTCTCATGACATTCCTCTGTTCCGGGAGGGGACTGAGCGGAATCTTCCTGACTCTTGTCATGTTCTTGCGCTGAAATGTTCAAGAATTACAGCCCACGGAGCGCCGCAAGTCAACGCCCGGCTCCGGCGCGACCAGGTGCTTTCCCGGAAAGAAGGAGAACGGCGTGCGCCGAGCTGTCGAGTCCCCGAGCCGTACGGACCTTTCGACAGCCCTGGAGCCGTTCATCCATGGAGTACCTGAACCTGGGAATCCTCGCCCACGTCGACGCCGGTAAGACGAGCCTGACGGAGCGCCTGCTCCATCACACCGGTGCCATCGGCACCCTCGGTCGCGTCGACGCCGGGAACACCCACACCGACACGATGGAGCTGGAACGCCGTCGCGGGATCACGATCCGCTCGGCCGTCGTGGCCTTCCGCGTCGGCGACCTGCACGTCAACCTGATCGACACGCCCGGCCACCCGGACTTCATCGCCGAGGTCGACCGTGCGCTGCGGGTGCTCGACGGCGTCGTTCTGGTCGTTTCCGCCGTCGAGGGAGTGCAGGCCCAGACCCGCGTGCTCATGCGCGCGCTCGCCCGCCTGCGGATCCCCGTGCTGTTCTTCGTCAACAAGATCGACAGGGCGGGCGCTCGCCACGACGGCCTTCCAGCCGAGCTCGCCGAACGCCTCGGCGTCGCCTGCGTGCCGATGTCCGAAGTCGACGGCATCGGCACGGCGAGCGCGAAGGTCCGGCCGATCTCACCATCGCCCGGGCTGGCCGAACGACTGGCCGAGCACAGCGACGCCTTCCTCGCCGCGTATCTCGAAGACACCGTGACGGCCGAGGACCACCGGGCCGAGGTCGTCCGACAGACCCGGCTCAGCCACGTCTCCCCCGTATTCTTCGGCTCCGCGCGCAGCGGCGAGGGGATCGCCGAGCTGACTTCCGGTATCCGCGAATTCCTTGCCGGAGCGGCGAAACCGGTGCCGGACAGCCGGTTGCGCGCCACGGTGTTCAAAATCGAACGCGGCCGCGCGCACGAGAAGATCGCCTATGTCCGCGTGTTCTCCGGCGAGATCGGCGCGCGGGACCACGTCCGGTTCCACCGCCCGGGCGGGGCGGTCACGGCGGAAGGGAAGGTGAGCTCGGTGCACGTCTCCGAACTCGGCGACGAGACCGTCGAGGGCCGCGCGCGAGCCGGTCAGATCGCCAAGGTCACCGGGCTCAAGGAAATCCGGATCGGCGACCTCATCGGCGTTCCCGAGGGCGAGGACGCCACCACGCGGTTTCCGCCGCCCGCCTTGGAAACCGTGGCCAGCCCCGCCCTGCCCGCCCAAACGCCCGCCGTGTTCGCGGCCTTGCGGGAACTGGCGGAACTGGATCCGCTGATCACCGTCCGGCAGGACGACGAGACCCGCCGGATCTCGGTGCGGCTCCACGGCGAGGTGCAGAAGGAGATCATCGCGGAGACGATCGCCGCTCAGCACGGCCTCGACGTCACGTTCAGCCTCACCCTGCCGGTCTGTGTCGAACGGCCGATCGGCACCGGGCTGACCTTCGGCCTCGACGTCGAACTCGGCTCCCTCCCGCTCGCCTTCCACAAGGCCATCGAGGAGACCGTCGACGCGACGCTGCGGCGTGGCCCGTCCGGCCGGGAGGTCATCGACTGCGTGGTGACCGTCACCCACACCGGCTACTTCAGCCCGGTCAGCGCGGCGGGCGACTTCCGCAAGATCACCCCGTTCGTGCTGGAAGAAGCGCTCCGGGAGGCGGGGACCGAGGTGCTCGAACCGGTCAGCCGGATCGAGGTGGAACTGCCCGCCGATTCGGTGACCGCGACACTCTCCCGGCTGGTCGAACGCGGCGGCACCGTCACCGGCTCGGTGGCGCGGGGCGACCGGGCCGAGCTGACGGGTGTCCTGCCCACGGGAGAGGTCGCCCGGTTCGAGCAGCGGTTGCCCGGGCTCACCCGCGGCGAGGGCCTGATGAGCACCGAACCGGCGGGTCACCGGCCACGGGTTAGCCCGAATCGGCCAATGCCCGGCTAGCCGGAACGAGTACGTTCTTGGTGGTCGGCGAAATCCGCCGTCCGAGGGAAAGGGCCATGATGGATCAGTTTCGCGACACCGCTTCGGCGTTGCGGGAGCTCACCGAGTCGATGCGGCTCGACGAGCCCCGCGACGAGTTGCTGGAACGGGTGGCGAAGAAGGTGGTCGGGCTGCTGCCGGGCGCGGACGCGGCCACGGTGACGCTGTACTCCGACAACGAGCCGAGCACCGTCGCCGCCACCGACGAGTCCCTGCTGGCCCTGGACAAGGCGCAGTACAGCGCGGACGAAGGCCCCTGCCTGAAAGCCGCCGAGAGCGCGTCGATCGTCCGCACCCTGCTGGACACCGACGCGGCCGCGCGCTGGCCGGATTTCGCGGCCGCCGCCGACCAGCTCGGCGTGCGGACCGCGCTGGCCTGCCCGTTGTTCGTCCCCGGCGAATCCCACTTCAAGCGGCGCGAGACCGAGCCGCTGGCCGGTGCCCTCAATGTCTGGAGCTTCCAGGAGAACGCCTTCGACCCGGTCGAGGCGGCCCTGGTCGCGATGTTCACCTCGGCGATTTCGGCGATCATCCTGACCGCGTCCCGCTGGGCCGCCGCCGAACGACAGGCGGAGACCCTGGTCACCGCGCTGGAGACCAGGGACGCCATCGCCACCGCGAAGGGGATCGTGATGGCACGTCTGGAGCTGAACGCCGAGGAAGCCTTCCGCTGGCTTACCGAGGCGTCACAGCACACGAACCGCAAGATCCGGGAGATCTCGGTGCTGATCGTGGAAGACCCGGGAGCGGTTTTCGGGCGTTAGCCCAGCGAGACCCGGCGGTTCTCGCGCGAGGACTCCAGGCCGGCTTCCGCGAGCCGGATGCCGCGCACCCCCGCCATGAAGTCGTAGGGATGCGGCGCGTCCTCCACGACGTGGCGGACGAACTGCTCCCACTGTGCGCGGAAACCGTTGCCGAAGTCCTCGTTGTCCGGCACTTCCTGCCACTGCGAACGGTACGACCGCGTCTCGGCGAGGTCCGGGTTCCACACCGGCTTCGGCGTCGCCTCCCTCGGCTGGATGACGCATTTGTGCAGGCCCGCGACTGCGCTGCCCTTGGTGCCGTCGACCTGGAACTCGACCAGTTCGTCGCGGTGGACCCGCACGCACCAGGACGAGTTGAGCTGGGCGATGATCCCGCCTTCGAGCTCGAAGATCGCGTACGCGGAGTCGTCGGCCGTGGCGGCGTAGCGGTCGCCCTTCTCGTCGACGCGCTCCGGGATGTGCGTGACGGCCTTCGCGGTCACGGCGTTGACGGCCCCGAAGAGGTTCTCCAGTACGTAGTTCCAGTGGCAGAACATGTCGACGACGATGCCGCCGCCGTCTTCGGCGCGGTAGTTCCAGCTGGGGCGCTGCGCCGACTGCCAGTCGCCCTCGAAGACCCAGTAGCCGAACTCGCCGCGCACGGACAGCACTTGGCCGAAGAAGCCGCTGTCCATCAGGCGCTTCAGCTTGAGCAGGCCGGGCAGGTACAGCTTGTCGTGGACGACGCCGTTCTTGACCCCGGCCGCCTCGGCGTGCCGCGCCAGGGCGAGCGCGCCTTCGACCGACTCGGCCACCGGCTTCTCGGTGTAGATGTGCTTGCCCGCGTCGATGGCACGGACGATCGACTTCTCGCGGACCGCGGTCAGCTGCGCGTCGAAGTAGAGCGGGAGGTCGTCGTCGCCGAGCGCGGCGTCGAGGTCGGTGGTCCAGCGGGTCAGGCCGTGCCGGGTGGCGATCTCTTCGAGCTTGTCCGCGTTGCGCCCCACCAGGACCGGCTCCAGCTGGACCCGCGAACCGTCGGCCAGCTCGACCCCGCCGGCCTCCCTGATCGCCAGGACCGAGCGCACCAGGTGCTGCCGATAGCCCATCCGCCCGGTGACGCCGTTCATCACGACGCCGAGTTTCCGCGTGGTCATCCGTTCTCCTTTGAAAGCGCTTTCCTGCCCACATCCTGAAAGCGCTTTCTCGCCCTGTCAAGGCCGTGCGAGGAAAGTCCCTTCGACTCAGGACGCCGGGTCGTAGGCGCGGACGGCGTCGAGGTACTCGGTGATGGCGTCCCGGTTGCGGAGCAGGCATTCGGCACGCCGGGTCATCCGGTCGCGCTCGGCTTCCAGGGTTCCGAGCATCTCCGGGGTCGCGTCCGGGAAGTAGATCTGCCGGGGTTTGTCCAGGCACGGCAGGATCTGCTTGATGATCCGGGTCGGCAGCCCGGCGTCGAGCAGGCCGCGGACCTGGATGACCCGGTCGACCGACGGCTCGGCGTAGTCGCGGTAGCCGTTGGGCAGCCGCTCCGAGACGATGAGTCCCTGCTCCTCGTAGTACCGCAGCAGACGGCGCGACGTGCCCGTCCGCTCCGACAGCTTCCCGATCCGCATGTGCGCCACCTCACCCCGGCCGACTTGACCTTCACATCTATGTGATGGTTCGAGCATACGGAGCATGACCGCGAAACTCCCACTCGGCGCGCTGCTCGCGCTGACCACGGCGGCGTTCGTCACCGTCCTCACCGAAGCCCTGCCCGCGGGGGTGCTGCCCGCGATGAGCGCCGGCCTCGGCGTCGGCGAAGCGGCGACCGGGCAACTGGTGACGGTGTACGCCCTCGGCACCGCGCTGACCGCGATCCCCCTGTCCGCCGCGACCGCGGGCTGGCGCCGCAAACGCTTGCTCCTGACCGGAGTGGCCGGTTTCGCCGTCGCCAACACGGTCACGGCGCTGTCCACGAACTATCCCCTGACCCTCGGCGCGCGGTTCGTCGCCGGCATCGCGGCGGGCGTGGTCTGGGCCCTGCTGGCCGGCTACGCCCGGCGGCTGGCGCCGGAACCGGTGCGGGGCAAGGCGATCGCCGTCGTGATGACCGGCATCCCGCTCGCGCTCTCGCTCGGCATCCCCGCCGGCACCTTCCTGGGCGGCCTCTTCGGCTGGCAAGTGACGTTCTCGCTCATGTCGGCGCTCGCGCTCGGCCTGCTCGGCTGGATCGCGCTGGCCGTCCCCGACTTCCCCGGGCAGGACAAGGGCGGCAGGCTCCCGGTGCGCCGGACCCTCGCCGTGCCCGGCGTGGCCGCGGTCCTGTTCGTGACGCTGACGTTCGTGCTGGCGCACAACATCCTCTACACCTACATCGCCACCTTCCTCGGACACGTGTCGATGGGCGGCTCGGTCGATCGGATCCTGCTGCTGTTCGGGCTGGCGTCGATGGTCAGCATCTGGTTCGTCGGCCTCTTCATCGACCGCCGGCTGCGTCCGCTGACCGTCGGCGGCACCCTTCTCGTGGCGCTCGGAGCGACGATTTTGGCTCTGCCGGGTGAAAACCCGGCACTGGTCTATCTCGCGGTGACACTGTGGGGGCTCGGCTGGGGTGGCATCCCGACGCTGCTGCAGACCGCCGCCGCGCAGGCGGGCGACAAGGGCGGCGCGGCGGATATCGCGCAGGCCATGCTGGTCACCCTGTGGAACGCGGCGATGGCGGGCGGCGGGATCGCCGGTGGCGTCCTCCTCGACGGCTTCGGCGCGGGGTCGTTCCCCTGGAGTGTCCTGGTGCTGCTCGTGCCGACGCTGGCCGTGGTGCTGGTGGCGCGGCGGCACGGGTTCACAGCGGCAGTTCCGGATGACTCCGGATCGCCTCGAGAACCAGGTCGACGGCGGCGCGAGGCGCGGACCCGCGCCTGATCGCCGCGGTGATGGAGCGGTCGACCGGCGTCGCGAGCTCACGGGTGGCGACGCGGTAGCGCCGGTCGACGGCGAGGCCGGGCAGGAGAGCGATCGAAAGCCCGGCCTCGACGTGCTGCAAGGTCATCATGTAGTTGCTGAACCGGGCGATCACGCGCGGCTCGAAACCGGCTTCGCGGCAGAGCCGGGTGGCGAGGTTCGCCATGTACGACTGGGGGACGTCGAACGCCCAGGGCTCGCTCGCGTAGGCGGCGAGGTCGGCGAGGCCGCGGCCCGCGGCCGGATGACCGGGCGGGACGACGAGCACGATCGGGTCGGTCGCGAGCGGTACGAGTTCGACGTCGGGCCCCAGCGGCTGCTCGACGAAGTCCGTGGTGGTGATGATGACGTCGGCGTCACCGACGCGGAGCGCGGGCATGCTCACGTGCGGTTCGAGTTCGAGCAGTTCGATCTGCAGGCGCGGATGCGAGCGCGCCAGCCGGTTCACCGCGGGGACGGCGATGGTGTGGATCGAACTTTGGAAGGCGCCGAGGCGGACGAGCCCCGCCGGTCCCTCAGCCAGACCGCGCAGCTCGGCCTCGACGGTGTCCATGTGGTCGAGGATCTCCCTCGCGCGGCGGGCCAGCATCCGCCCGGCCGGGGTCAGCCGGACGCGGCGACCGGTGCGCTCCAGCAGCTGCGTGCGCGTCTCGGCCTCGAGGACCGCGAGCTGCTGGGACACGCTCGACGCGCTCAGGTTGGCCGCTTTCGCGACCGCGCGGACGGTGCCGAGCGTGTCCAGCCTGCTCAGCAGGCTGAGCCTCCAGGGGTTGAGCATGGCGCCATTGTTGTACGGATCAGCCGCACAGCACAGCCGGAATCGCGAGATGGACGTGTCGCTCGGCGGGGACTTACCGTCGAGACATGGCTGCTCCCATCACCGACCTGTCCACCGCCGACCGTTTCTGGGCCGACGCCGACCGGCACCTCGTGCGCTACGCCGGGGCCGGCGACTTCACCCGCGAGATCATCGACCACGCCGCCGGGAGCTACCTGTTCACCGAGTCCGGGCGGCGGATCCTCGACTTCACTTCCGGGCAGATGAGCGCGATCCTCGGGCATTCGCATCCCGAGATCGTCGAGACCGTACGACGGCAGATCGGCTCGCTCGACCATCTGTTCAGCGGGATGCTGAGCCGCCCCGTCGTCGACCTCGCACGACGATTGGCCGAGACTTTGCCGTCACCGCTGGAAAAGGCGCTGCTGCTGACCACCGGCGCGGAGTCGAACGAGGCCGCGATCCGGATGGCGAAACTCGTGACCGGGAAGCACGAGATCGTGTCGTTCGCCAGGTCGTGGCACGGGATGACGCAAGCGGCGGCGAACGCGACCTACAGCGCGGGCCGCAAGGGATACGGGCCGACCTCGCCCGGCAACTTCGCCATTCCCGCGCCGAACGCCTATCGGCCGGACTTCCTCACCCCGGAAGGGGAACTGGACTGGAAGCGGCAGCTGGACTTCGGGTTCGAGATGATCGACGCCCAGTCCGTCGGCAGCCTCGCGGCGTGCATCGTCGAACCGATCCTCAGCTCGGGCGGGATCATCGAACCACCGGTGGGGTATTTCGCCGCTCTGCGAGAGAAGTGCCGCGAACGCGGGATGCTGCTGATCCTCGACGAGGCACAGACCGGCTTGTGCCGCACGGGAAACTGGTACGCGTTCGAACGCGACGGCGTCGTCCCCGACATCCTCACGCTCTCCAAGACGCTGGGCGCCGGACTCCCGCTGGCGGCGGTGATCACCAGCGCGGAAATCGAGCAGGAGGCGCACGACCGCGGCTACCTGTTCTTCACCACGCACGTCGCGGACCCGCTGGTGGCGGCCGTCGGGAACACCGTGCTCGACGTCCTCACCCGCGACCGGCTCGACCAACGCGCCACCGAACTGGGTGCCTTCCTCCGCCGCGGTCTCGACGACCTCGCCGCCCGTCACCCCGTCGTCGGCGACATCCGCGGGCGCGGTCTGCTGGTCGGCGTGGAACTCGTCGTGGACCGAGCCACCAAGCAAAGTTCCGACGAACTGGGCGCCCTGGTCACCCGGCGTTGCCTCGAACTGGGGCTGCACATGAACATCGTGCAGTTGCCGGGGATGGGCGGGGTCTTCCGGATCGCTCCCCCGCTGACCGCGACCGAGGACGAACTGGCGGAAGGGCTGGCCGTGCTGGATCAGGCGATCGGGGAAGCAAGCACGTAAGAGGCAAGTCGGTCGTGGGGCGCGCTGGTCGTGAGTGGCGTTTCGGGTTCTATAGAGAGGTAAGGCAAACGTGGCGTGCCGGAGTCGGCGGCAGGAGCGGGACTCGCCGACGAGACACCTTCCTGACTGTCCATAAGGGACGTTTTCCGAGGTGTCAGTGCCCGAGTTGAGCGATTCGCGCGGTTTGGCGATGGGGTCGTGAGTGGCAAAGAGGGTTATTGAGGGGTAAGGCGAACGTGTCGGGTGCGGTGGGCGGTCCGCTCATGGCCGCCTTCGATCGTGTCGCGAAAGCCACGTCGACGGCGTAGCGAAGGGCCCCTTCCCTACCTTCAGAGTAGGCAAGGAGGCCTTCACCACCACCCGGGTCGATCACTTTGAACTGACGGTGCGAAAGTGGCTTTCGCAACACGCCACATTTGCCTTACCCCTCAACAACCCGAAACGCCACTCACGACCCACTGAACTCGCGAAGCAACCGAGCGACCTCGCCCGGCCGCTCCAAGAACGGCGAGTGCCCGGCGTCCTCCACGACCTCCACGCGGGCCCCTGCCGCCGAGTACCGCGCGAAAGTCTTGTCACAGTCGTAAAAACGGTCCCGTCGCCCGAGAATCACCAGGCACGGCAACCCCAAGGCCGCCACTTGCGCATCGAGAGGACGAAACGCGAGTAGTCGCGCACGTTCCACGAGCACCACCCGGGCCATCGCCGGCGCGGTGACGGCGTGATCGGCCAAGTCCCGCAAGGGATCGTCGAACCAGCCGCCTCGGCGGAACCGGGAAGCGAACCGGACCCATCGCCGATCGGCGACCCGCCGCACCAGCGCGCTGACCATCGGCAGCAGCACCGAACTGCCCGGTGGAAAGGACGCGTAGCTGTAGTCCGGCGCCTGTCCGATCAGCACCAGGGAACCGACTCGCGGGGAGATCGCGGCCAGCGCCAAGGCGACGTCCGCACCGAAAGAGTGCCCGGCGACCAGGACATCCTCGACGCCCAGCGCATCGAGGACGGCGGCCACCATGCGCCCCTGCGACGCCGCGTCGAAACCCGACGAACCACCGGTGCACCCGTGTCCCAGCAGATCCACCCGGATCACCCGATGTCGCGCGGCCAGGCCGAGGGTGAGCCTGTCGAACCAGTGCACCGACCCGCAATACCCGTGCAGCAGCACCAACGGCGGCCCGGCACCGTCCTGCCGGACGTGGACGGCGACGCCGTTCACGTCGAGGAATTCACCGATGGGGGAACGAGGCACTCCCCCAAATTAGCTCAGACCGGCGCGCCCTCCCTGCTGCGGGACAACAGGAACGCCGCGATCCCGGCGGGAAGGAACATGAGCACGCCGTAGATCCCGGCGGGTACGGCCATCGCCTTGTCACCGAGCACGGAAATCGCCACCGCGATCGCGAGCGTGGCGTTGTGGACACCGATCTCCATGGCGGACGCGATCGACTGCCCGCGGTCCACCCGGAACAGCCGCGGCACGTAGTACCCGATCACGAGGCTGAGCACGGAAAGCGCCAGCGCCACCGGACCGAGCGTCCAGATGTTGTCCACCAGCGTCCGGAATTCCTGCGCGATCGCCGCCGCGATCACCAGGACGAGCACCACGGCGGAGCCGATCTTGACCGGTTTGCGCATCCGCTCGGCCCAGTCGGTGAACCGGTGCCGCACCGCCATCCCGATCACGACCGGGATCAGCACGATCGCGAACACCTGCACGAACTTCGCGGGCTGGAGCCCGACCGAGGCGCCGCCGTCGAGGAATTCGGCCATCGACAGGCCGACCACCAGCGGCAGGGTGAACACGGCCAGTACCGAGTTGATCGCCGTGAGCGTGACGTTGAGGGCGACGTCGCCGCCGGCGAGGTGGCTGAACAGGTTCGCCGAGGTCCCGCCGGGCGAGGCGACGAGCAGCATCATGCCGACCGCGAGCACGCCTTCGAGGCCGAACACCACGATGAGGCCGACGCAGATCACGGGCAGCACGATCATCTGGCACACCAGCGCGATGACGGCTGCCTTCGGGTACTTCAGCACGCGCGTGAAGTCGCCGACGGTCAGGGTCAGCCCCAGCCCGAACATGACGAGTGCCAGCGCTACCGGCAGGAGGATGGAAAACATCGCCGAACCCATCGAGGGGCCTCCGTCCGATATGCCCTTTTCAGCTCGGCAATCGTGTCAAGCGGCGTGAACGGGGTCAAGGTACCGAAACCCAGCCGTGACCCCGCCCGATCGGCGCCGTAAGAAGTCGGTAACCAGGCGAACCGGGCGATCCGGACGGTTCGCGCGGTTGAATGTCCCCCATGAAACGCAAGCGGGTGCTCGCCGTCGTGGCGGCCGGACTGATGGTGGCGGTGGCCGCGGGCCTCTACTGGTTCCAGCCGTGGAAGCTCTGGGTGAACGAAACGGTCCAGGAGGCCTTGCCCGTCGTCGCCCAGTCCTCGGCTCAGCCGACGGCTCAACCCTCGGAAAGTGCCACGTCCGCCCCGAAAGAGCCCTCGGTCGTGGCCACCGGCGAACTGATCAGCCACGAGCACGCGACCAGCGGCAAGGTCCGGATCCTGCGCACGGCCGACGGATCGCTGGTGCTGCGCCTGGAGAACCTCGACACGAGCAACGGGCCGGATCTGCGGGTCTGGCTCACCGACGCGCCGGTCATCCCCGGCAAGGACGGCTGGTTCGTGTTCGACGACGGCGCGTACGTGAGCGCCGGGAAACTCAAGGGCAACAAGGGAAGTCAGAACTACACACTGCCCGCGGGCATCGATCTGGCGCGCTATTCGAGTGTGACCATCTGGTGCGAGCGGTTCAGCGTCTCCTTCGGTGCGGCCGCGCTGACCAAGGTTTAGGCGAGCCGGTCCACGGCGTACTCCATCTCCGCGCGGACGGCACGCAGGTCGATGCCGCCGGGATCGATGATCGAGGCCACGGCGATCCCCCGCAGCTGCCCGACCAGCGCCGCCGCGTACGCGTCCGGGTCGCGGACGCCCGTGATGGAGCCGTCCGCGATCCCGGCGGCGACGGTCTGCGCGATGGCGAAACGGTACCGGCGATCGGCCTCGGTCATCGCCGACCGCACCGCCGGATCGCCGACGGTCGCGTCCGTCCAGAGCACCACGAACGCCCGGTTCAGCGGCGGCATGTCGGTGAGCAGCTCGAAGAAGACGTCCAGCAGGGCGCGCAGCATGTCCATCGGGCTCGGGGTCAGCCCGCCGGTCCGGGTGGCGACGGCGGCGCTGAAGACGTCGGCGAACTTCTCCGCGGCGAACTCGACGAGCCGCTGCACCAGCGTCTCCTTCGAACCGAACAACTGGTAGACGACGCCGCTGGGATAGCCGGTCCTGGCGCAGATCATGCCGATCTTCAGCCGGGCGAAACCTGCCTCGCCGATCAGGCGGGCGGCGGTGTCGAGAATCCGTGTCCGTGCGATCTCCTGGTCACGCTGGACCTGGTGCTCCTCCGCAGACGAGTCCACGCCGCGATCCTCCCATGACTTCCGGTTCGTCACCCGTCGACGCGGCGTTACGATCCGGACATGAGGATCGCCTTCGCCGCCGACGACCGGAACGCCACCACGGACGCCGTCCAGGCCTATCTCGCCGAGGCCGGCCACGAGGTGCTCCGCCCCGCGACGTCGGACGTCTGGCCGGAACTCGGCGCGGCGGTCGGCAGGGCGGTCGCGGAAGGCGAGGCCGACTTCGGCGTGGTGATGTGCTGGACCGGGACGGGTACGGCCATCGCGGCCAACAAGGTCCCCGGGGTCCGCGCGGCGCTGGCCTGGGACACCTGGATCGCCGCGGGCGCGCGCAAATGGAATGACGCCAACGTGCTGGCGCTGAGCCTCAAACGGCTGGCCCCCGACGTGGCCGTCGAAATCACCGACGTGTTCCTTTCCGGTGTCCTGCCCGACCCCGACGAATCGGCGAATATCGCCCGGCTCGGCGAAATGGACGATTTTCGCCGGTAGGCGGCACCGAACCAGTGAACGGTTAACGCTGTCGAACGTATTAGGCCGTTCGCAGGAAAATCACCACTCTACGTAGTGATGCTTCCCATATTGGTCCAGACCACGTACCGTCTCCCGCAACAAAGCGTTCTCCCGTGGAGGTGGTCGATGAAGACGCATCCCCGCCTGCCCGGCTCCGGCCGCGGCAACGCGATGTCGCTGATTTCCCTTTGACGAAATCATCTCCAAGATCATTTCCCTGCACCGGGTTGTAAGGAGTGAAATGTCGAGAAAAAGATGGCATCTGGTCGGCCTGTTCACGGCCGTGGCGGCGCTGGCGGTCGGTCTGGTGACCGTGCCGGCGAACGCGGCCGGTGGCGTCGGAGCCACCCTGACCAAGGGGTCGGATTGGGGCTCCGGCTGGGAAGGCAAGTACACGATCACCAACAACTCGGGATCGAGCCTGACCAACTGGACCCTCGAGTTCGATCTCGCGGCGGGCCACTCAATCGCTTCGCTGTGGGACGGCAGCTACACCGTCTCCGGCCAGCACGTGACCGTCAAGAACACCTGGAACGGCAACCTTTCCCACGGCGGTTCCACCAGCTTCGGCTTCAACGTCAAGTACTCCGGCGCTTACACCGCGCCCGCCAACTGCAAGATCAACGGCGGCTCGTGCGACCCGGGCGGCGGTAACCCGACCACGACGCCGACCACGCCGACCACCACGACGTCCAATCCCCCGACGTCGACCAGCACCAGCAACCCGCCGACCACCACGACTTCGAACCCGAACCCGGGCGCGAAGAAGAACCTCGGCTACTTCGTGCAGTGGGGCGTCTACGGCCGCAACTATCACGTGAAGAACATTCACACTTCCGGTTCCGCGGCGAAGCTGACGCATATCAACTACGCGTTCGGCAACGTCACCAACGGTTCCTGCACCGCGAACGACGACACCTACGCCGACTACGACAAGTTCTACGACGCGGGGTCCAGTGTGGACGGTGTCGCGGACTCGTGGGACGCGGGCTCGCTGCGCGGCAACTTCAACCAGCTGCGCAAGCTGAAGAAGATGTACCCGGGCCTGAAGGTGCTGTGGTCGTTCGGCGGCTGGACCTGGTCCGGCGGCTTCGGCCAGGCGTCGAAGAACCCGGCCGCGTTCGCGGAATCCTGCTACAAGCTCATCAAGGACCCGCGCTGGGCCGACGTCTTCGACGGTATCGACATCGACTGGGAGTACCCGAACGCCTGCGGTCTCACCTGTGACACCAGTGGCCCCGCCGCGATCAAGAACGTGGCACAGGCGCTGCGCACCAAGTTCGGCTCCTCGTTCCTGGTCACCGCCGCGATCACCGCGGACGCCAGCAGCGGCGGCAAGATCGACGCCGCCGACTACGGCCCCGCTTCGGCGTACTTCGACTGGTACAACGTCATGACGTACGACTTCTTCGGCGCGTGGGCGGCGCAGGGACCGACGGCCCCGCACTCGCCGCTGACCTCGTACCCCGGCATCCCGCAGCAGGGCTTCACCTCCGACGACGCCATCCAGAAGCTCAAGGCCAAGGGTGTACCGGCGAGCAAACTGTTGCTGGGTATCGGTTTCTACGGCCGAGGCTGGACCGGCGTCACCCAGGACGCCCCGGGCGGCACCGCGACCGGCGCGGCACCGGGCACCTACGAGGCGGGCATCGAGGACTACAAGATCCTCAAGAACAGCTGCCCGTCGACCGGCACCATCGCGGGCACCGCGTACGCGAAGTGCGGCAACAACTGGTGGAGCTACGACACTCCCGCGACCATCAACGGAAAGATGGGCTGGACCAAGAACCAGGGTCTCGGCGGCGCGTTCTTCTGGGAACTCAGTGGTGACACCTCCAACGGTGAGCTCGTCACGGCCATGCGCAACGGCCTGAACTGAGAGGTTGACAGTGGCTGAGCGGACTTGGATCCAGGCCGTGGGCCTGGCCGCCGCTGCCGCAACGGCCGGCGCGGTCCTCGTGATCGCGCCGGCCTCCGCGGCCGGCGGCGTCGGCGCCGCCTTCAGCAAGGGCTCCGATTGGGGCTCCGGCTGGGAAGGCAAGTACACGATCACCAACAACTCCGGATCGAGCCTTCCCTCCTGGACGGTCGAATTCGACCTCCCCGCGGGGCACTCGATCGCTTCGCTGTGGGATGGCAGCTACTCGGTCTCCGGGCAGCACGTGACGGTGAAGAACACCTGGAACGGCAACCTTTCCCATGGCGGCAGCACCAGTTTCGGGTTCAACGTCAAGTACTCCGGGGGCTACGTCGCCCCGGCGAACTGCAAGATCAACGGTGGGTCCTGCGATCCGGGCGGGGGCGGCCCGACCACGACGCCGACCACACCCACCACGACCACGACCTCTCCGACGACGACCACGAGCAACCCGCCGCTGCCCGGCGGCCGTGGCGCGCCGTACCTGTACATGGGCTGGGGCAGCCCGCCGAACCCGCAGACGGTCATGAACGCGACCGGGATCAAGTGGTTCACGATGGCGTTCATCCTGTCGTCCGGTGGGTGCAATCCCGCTTGGGACGGCAGCCGTCCGCTGCAGGGCGGCGTCGACGCGAACGCGATCGCGCAGATCAAGGCCGCGGGCGGGCAGATCGTGCCGTCCTTCGGCGGGTGGAGCGGCAACAAACTCGGCCCGAACTGCTCGACGCCGGAAGCGCTCGCCGGGGCCTATCAGAAGGTGATCGACGCCTACGCTCTCAAGGCGATCGACATCGACATCGAGAACACCGACGAGTTCGAGAACGCGGTCGTGCAGGACCGCGTGCTGAACGCGCTGAAGATCGTGAAGGCGAACAACCCCGGCATCCAGACCATCCTCACCTTCGGCACGACGACCAGCGGCCCGAACTCCTGGGGCAACCGGCTCATCGACCAGTCGAAGGCGCTGAACGCCGGGATCGACGTCTACACGATCATGCCGTTCGATTTCGGTGGTGGCGCGGACATGTACGGGAACACCATCCGGGCCGCGAACGGCCTGCGGGACAAGCTGAAGTCGACCTTCGGGTGGAACGACGCCACGGCGTACAGCCACCTGGGCATCAGCGGGATGAACGGTCTTTCGGACCAGCGGGAGCTGACGAGTCTCGACACCTGGACTCGGATCACCGAGTGGTCCAAGACCAACAAGATCGCCAGGCTCGCGTTCTGGTCGGCCAACCGTGACCGGGGCTGCCCGAACGGCGGGGTCGCCGAGAACTGCAGTGGCATCGCGCAGAACGATTGGGACTTCACGCGGATCACCGCGGCCTTCTGACGTCCCTTCGAACCGCGGGCCCGCACCGATGCTGCACGGTGCGGGCCCGCTCCTTTCTCCCGCAATTAGTCCTCTGAATGCGGGAGGCCGCGAGCCGGTCCGTGAAGGCCTCCTTCCCTACTTTGAGGGTAGGGAAGGAGGCCTTCACGGAAAGTCAGAACGCACCCCATGCGCGGAGCGGTCAGGGCAGGGCGTTCAGGAACGGCTCGTGGGCGTTCTGGAACTCCCACCCGTAGTACCGATCCCAGTTGATCGACCACGTCATCAGCCCCCGCAACGCGGGCGAAGCGCCGCCGCGCAAGGAATACGACCCGCATCCGGAGTTCTTCACCAGGCAGTTCAGCGCCGCATGCACCGCCGCCGGCGCGGTGTGCCCGTTGCCCGCGCTCACCGCGGCCGGCAGGCCGAACGCGATCTGGTCCTCACGCAGCCCCGGGAACCGGAAGCCGGTCGAGGACACCGTGAAGCCCGCCTTGATCATGTCGGTCATCGCGATGTGGAAATCCGCGCCGCCCATGAAGTGGTACTGGTTGTCCAGCCCCATCACCGGCCCGGAGTTGTAGTCCTGGACGTGCAGCACGGTCAGCGCGTCCCGCAGCGCGTGGATCACCGGCAGGTACGAGCCCGTCCGGTTGTCGGCGCCGCCGAGGCCGCCGTAGTACTGGTATCCGGTCTGCACGAAGAACGTCTCCGGCGCCATCGTCAGCACGAATCCCGCGCCGTACTTCGCTTTCAACGTCTTCAGCGCCGAGATGAGGTTGACGATCACCGGCGTGGTCGGGTTGCGGAAGTCGTTGTCGCCGGAGTTGAGGTACAGCGAGTGGCCCTCGAAGTCGATGTCGAGCCCGTTCAGCCCGTACCGGTCGATGATCGCGGACACCGAACTGACGAACGCGTCGCGTGCCGCGGTCGTGGTCAGCTGCACCTGTCCGTTCTGGCCTCCGATGGAGATCAGGACCTTCTTGCCCTGCGCCTGCTTCGCGCGGATCGCGGCGATGAAGTCCGCGTCGCTTTCCACGGCCGGGCATTCCGCGACCGGGCACCGGGTGAAGCGGATGTCGCCGGAGGTCACCGAGGTCGGCTCGCCGAAGGCCAGGTTGACGATGTCCCACGCCGCCGGGACGTCGGCCATCCGCGTGTAGCCGGAACCGTTGGCGAAACTCGCGTGCAAGTAGCCGATCAGCGCGTGCTTCGGCAGGCCGGTATCGACGCAACCGGAGGTCGTGGCGCCCGCCTCCGTGGTCTTCGGCGATTCGCCCGCGCTGTTGTACGCGGCCACCGAGTAGTTGTGCGACGAACAGGCCGTCAGTCCCGAGATCGTCGCCGAAGTGCCGGTCACCGTCGCGACCACGTTCCCGCCCTCGTACACGCGATAGCCGGTCACCGTCCCCGCCGAGGCGCCCCACGAGAGCGCGATCGACGAGTTCGTCACCGTGCCCACGGCCGGACTTCCCGGCGTCGGCGGTGCTCCAGGGCTGCCACCGCCGGGTCCGTCGAGGCTGATGTCGTCCGCGTAGAAGGTGCCTGACCCGTACCAGCCGTGGACGTACACCTCCGCCGTCGTCTGTGTGGCCGCCGTCGTGAACGAAAGCGACAGCTGCGTGTAAGAGGTCGCCGCGGTCCACGTCGACGGCCCGCCAGTGACCCCGAGATACACCGGGTTCCCGTTCACCCAGGCCGAAACCGCGTAGGTCGTGTTCGGCTGGACGGATACCGTCTGTGCGCACTTGCCGATCGTCGAGCCGGGCGTCACCGCGACGGCATGACCACCCGAACGGACCGGTGTGCTCACGGCCGCGCCCGCCGCGCAGGACCAGCCGGACGTCGAACCCGCCTCGAAACCGGGATTGAGGAGCAGGTTGGCCGCGTTCGCGGTGCCGCCGCCCGTTATCAGGCCGGTGAAGGTGAGCACCAAAACGGCCAGGAAAGCCAAGGATCTGGAACGCCTCATCGCGATTCCTCCGTGAAAGGGCGGCCTGCCGCCGCGCTGGGCTAATTGTCTAGACCAATCTGGCGAAAGTCCATACCCCGGGGACACCAGGGCCTAAAGACCCGACTACTCCGGGCTGCTGTACCGGTGTGACGCGCGGACGCGCTCCGTAACGTCAAGAGGGCCAGACAGGCCTGGGGGCTTTCGGGAGGTGGGGACGATGGAAACGCACAGGGGCGTGCCGAGAACGGCCGATCCGGCGTGATGACCGTGTCCGAAGCCGTACGCCCGACATATCAGCCCCGCCCGGGAGAGCCGGACGGTGAACTGATCCGTGCGGCGATCAAGGGTGACCGGCGGGCCGTCGGGAGCCTGCTGGCGCTTCTCCGGCCGATCGTGTTCCGATACTGCGTGGGCAGGCTGGGCATGACGACACGCGGCGTCTCCAGCGCCGACGACTGCACGCAGGAGGTCCTGATGGCCGTCCTCGTCGCCTTGCCGCGCTACAGCTACCAGGACGTCAGCTTCCTGCCGTACGTCTTCGGGATCGCCTCGCACAAGGTCGCCGACGTCCGCCGGAACCTCGCCCGCGACCCGTCCGCGCCGGTGCCCGATCCGGAGCCCGAACAGGACGGGCCGTGGAATCCGACGTTCGAAGAGGTCGAGAAGGCGGACCGCGGCCGCCGGTTGTCGCGGCTGGTCGAAATCCTTTCGGCGAAGCAACGCGCCGTGCTGGTGCTGCGCGTGGTCCACGGGTACAGCGCCGAAGAGACCGCCGTCGCGCTGGGCATGGCGAGCGCGGGCGCGGTCCGCGTCACCCAGCACCGGGCCCTCCACGAACTGCGCCGGGTGCTGCGCGAGGATCCCGATTTCGCCGGCGGGTTCACCTTCTTCTAGGAGGTGGACCTGCGGCGTTGCGTGGCGTAGACGGCGGCGGCGGTCCGGCGTTCGAAACCGAGCTTGTGCAGCAGGGACGACACGTAGTTCTTGACCGTCTTCTCCGCCAGGTACAGCTTTTCCGCGATCTGGCGGTTCGTCAGCCCGTCGGCGATGTGGTCGAGCACCCGCCGCTCCTGCGGGCTCAGCTGTTCGTATCGCGGGTCCTGGAGGTCGCTCTCCCCGCGCAGCCGGTTCATCACCGACGCCGTCAGCGTGCTGTCCAGGAGCGATCCGCCCGCGGCGACCGTGCGGACCGCCTTGACGAGCGCGTCGCCGGAGACCTGCTTGAGCATGTACCCGGCCGCACCCGCCATGATCGCGCCGAACAACGCGTCGTCGTCCGAATAAGAGGTCAGCATCAGGCAGGCGGGCGGCGGATCGACGGACGCCCGGATCTCCCGGCAGACGCTGACCCCTTCACCGTCCGGCAGCCGGACGTCGAGCACCGCGACCTGGGGTTTGACCGCGGGGATCCGCACGTAGGCCTCGGCGGCCGTGGACGCCTCGCCGACCACGGTGAGATCGTCTTCGGCCTCGAAGACGGTCTTCAGCCCGGTGCGGACGAGTTCGTGATCGTCCAGCAGGAACACCGAAATCGTCATCCCACGCTCCCCTGTCGGGCCGGCAGCTCCACCGACCAGTCGAGCCTCGTCCCGCCCTCCGGCCTCGCTTCGACGCTGAACGACCCGTTCCAGCGTGCCGCGCGTTCGGCGAGGTTCGCCACCCCGCTGCGATGACCTGGTTCGGCGGGCATGCCGACGCCGTCGTCCACCACCGAAAGCTTCAGCCGTCGCCCGTCGCGGTCGACCGAGACGTCGACCGAAACCGTCGTCGCCGCGGCGTGTCTGACCACATTGGACAGTGCCTCGCGCAGGGTCGCGATGAGGTCCGAGCGGACGGTGTCCGGCACGCTCGAGTCGAGCGGCCCGTCGAACCCGACCCGGGGTTCCGACGCGCAGCCCGCGTCCAGCGCGACGCGCAGCAGCTCCGACCGGAGGCTGCCCTGTGCTTCCGCCGGTTCCTGCAGCGAAAAGATGCTGTTGCGGATCTCCCGGATCGTGCGGTCGATCTCGTGCGCGAACCCGGTCACGCGACCGGCGACGGCGGGTTCGACCGCGAGCCTGCTGAGTCCCTCCAGACCGAGCCCGATCGCGAACAGCCGCTGGATCACCAGGTCGTGCAGGTCGCGGGCGATCCGATCGCGGTCCTCGAAGACGGCGAGCCGCTGCCTGTCCTGCTGCGCGCGGGCGAATTCGACCGCGAGCGCGGCGTGCGCCGCGAAGGTCTCCGCGAGCTGGACGTCGTAGGCGGAGAAAGGGGTCCTGTCGCGGAACTTCGCCACCAGCAGGACACCGAGTTTCTCCTCGCCGGCGATCAGCGGGACGACGACCGTGGAGTCGAGGTCCTTGATCGCCGCGGGCATGACGGCACCGCGCCCGCTCTGGTACTCGACGACCTTCTCGCCGTAGTCCCGGACCACGACGGGTTTACCGGTGGTGAACGCCATCCCGGTCGCGGTGCCCTCGGTCGGCACGACCATCCCGGCGAGCCGGTCCGCGTCCGGGCCCGGCGGCTCGACGACCTCGAAGATCAGCTGCCCGTCGCCGCGGGGACGGGCCACCGCGCCCGCGGTGGCACCGGCGACGACGCGGGCGCGCTCGGCGATCAGGCGCAGGGTCGCGGTCAGATCCTGGTCGGTCAGGAGCGCGCCGGTGACGTGATACGAGGCTTCGAGCCAGCGTTCGCGCCGCTGCACCTGCTCGAACAGCGCGGCGTTCTCGATCACCACACCGGCCGCCGCGGTGAGCGCGACGAGCAGATCCTCTTCGGCTTCGGTGAACTCCTCGCCGTCCGGTTTGCGGGCGAGGTACAGCATCCCGAAGATGCGCCCGCGCATGCGGATCGGCATCACGCGGGACTCGTCCTCGGACGGCGGCAGCTCCCATGCGTCGCCGAAGCGGATGAACTCGTCGGAATCGAGCACGCTCAGCGCCCCGTACGGCGCACCGGTCAGCTCGCAGGCGGATTCGACCATCCGCCGCAGGACGTCGGAGAGGCTGAGATCGTGGGCGATCCCGGCCACCGCGTCCAGAATCCTGGGCGCCTTGGCGTCGCTCGCCGCACTCATCCGCCGCACTGACGTCACCGTCCCGGAGTAACTCCCCGGGCAGTGGGGTCAGGAATGACAGACGCGCCCGGATAGCTCATCTGGTGCGTCGATCACAGACAGCGCTTCGTTACTGCAAGCGCCGAGGATCCTTCGACCGGTCACCGATTCGATCGGGATGCGAAGGTACCGGAAATCCGCCTGACCAGTCCAGCAGCTCAGCGGCAGGGTCTCGAGTTCGGCGATCACGATTGGATCACGCACCTCGGAGGCGCGGCCGACGACGGTGACGAACCAGCCCGTCCCCAGGTCCTTTCCGAACTCGTCGACGGCGAACGCCACCACACTGTCGAGTACCCCGGCGAACAACGCGCTCTGCGACGGCGTCCGGACCACGATCGCGCCGTGGTGGAGCGCGAACCGCGCGGGCTGGATCGCAGGCATGGCCCGCGAAGTGAACACCACCCGGCCGAGCCCGGCACCCGCGAGCAGTGCCAGGCACTGCTCGCGGCCGAGCGTCGCGAGACCCAAGGAGTCGGACATCGGCATCCCCGCGTTCTCGTCGTGTGGTTCGTCGAGATCCACGGTCCCCGGCTTACCGACTCGCCGGTAGGGCCGATGGACCCGGCCCGTGCGGGGGATGGGGCCGGTTGGTCGTGAGTGGCGATTCGGGTTAGAACCCGAATCGCCACTCACGACCAACCGGACCAAACACGCACCTACGCCTTGGGCGACAACAGCACCACGGGGATCTCGCGTTCGGTCTTGGTCTGGTACTGCGCGTAGTTCTTGAAGTCCGCGGTGATCTTGGGCCACAGGAGGGCGCGCTGCTCGGCGTCGGCCACGCTCGCGACCATCGGCTTCGCGCTCTCGCCCTTCAGGGTCACCTGGACGTCGGGGTTGTCTCGGAGGTTGAGGAACCACGCCGGGTGCTGGTCGTCACCGCCGCGCGAGGCGACGATGACGTACGCGTCACCCTCGCGCAGCGGCGAAGTCAGCAGCACGGTGCGCGGCTGGCCGGATTTGCGGCCGATGGTGGTCAGCTCCAGGACGGTCATCCCGGCGACCTGCCAGCCGGCGCGGCCGCCGCTGACCTTCTGGATGACGCGGTGGACGGCGTTCATGGTCTTCAAGGCGAAATCGGAGGGCATGCGGAGAAGGCTACTCCGCTTTCGTCGCGACTTCGATTCCGTCCAGGATGACCGCCAGCGAGAACTCGAAGGCCTCCCTCGCCTCCTGCTCCAGATAGGACACCGTCTCGTCCTCCATCCGGAACGCGTGCTCACTCTCCATCCAGGTCAACGTCGGGAAACGTTCGGCGAAGTCCGGCGAGACCTCTTTCAGATGCGCGGAGCGCGCGTACCACCACTCGTCGTCGGACTGCCCGGTCACCTTTTCGGCCAGCCGCGCCTCCGAGGCCGTCCTGGCAGGCTCGCGCACGCACGAGTACAGCGCGCCGACCAGCCGCCGCAACGCCGTCGGCCGCAATCCGGTCCGGCGCAGGATCTTCACCAGCGCCTCCAGGACGACGTACTCGTTCGGCCCGAGCACCGGCCGCGCCTGCGAGACCTGCAGGACCCAGGGGTGCCGCAGGTAGAAGTCCCAAAGGTCCTCGGCCCAGCGTGCGGCGTCGGCCCGCCAGCCATCTCCGTCGTAAGCAGTCGAAAGCTCGGCGAGCGCCTTGTCGTACATGAGATCGACGAGTTCGCTCTTGCTCGGGACATAGGTGTAGAGCGCCATGGCCGTGCGGCCGAGCCGGTCCCCGACCGCCCGCATCGAAAGGCCCGCCATACCTTCGGCGTCCGCGATGGCGATGGCGGTTTCGACGATCAGATCCACCGAAAGCCCCGGTTTGGGGCCGGGTCGCTCGGCGTCCCGCGACTCGGTCCGCCACAGCAGTGCCATCGACCGCCGGGGGTCTCCCTGCGCCGCGTAGACGACCACTTGCCAACTCCTTACAGCATAAACTAACCTCTGCTACCCTCACTTTACAGGCTAAAGAGTTCCAACCAGGGGAGAGCCATGCCTTCGGCCGCCGACAGCCACGACATGATCCAGGTGCGCGGAGCCAGAGAGAACAACCTCGCCGACGTCTCGGTCGACATCCCCAAACGCCGCCTCACCGTCTTCACCGGTGTCTCGGGTTCGGGGAAGTCGTCCTTGGTGTTCGGCACCATCGCCGCGGAGTCGCAGCGGCTGATCAACGAGACCTACACCGCGTTCATCCAGTCCTTCATGGCCCCGGTCGGACGGCCGGACGTGGACGCGCTGCGGAACCTGAGCGCCGCGATCGTCGTCGACCAGGAGCGGATGGGCGCCAACTCCCGGTCCACGGTCGGCACCGCGACCGACGCGCACACGATGCTGCGGATCGTCTTCAGCAGGCTGGGAACGCCGCACGTGGGGACGTCGGGAGCGTTCAGCTTCAACCTTCCCGAGGGGATGTGCCCCGAATGCGAGGGGCTGGGCAAGGTCTCCAGCATCGATATCGACCAGCTGGTCGACAAGGAGCTTTCGCTCGACGAAGGGGCGATCACCGTCCCGAACTTCACGCCCGGCAGCTGGTACTGGAAGGGGCTGGCGGAGTCCGGTTTCGTCGATCCCGCGGTCAAGCTGAAGGACTACACCCCGCAGCAGTGGGAAGACTTCATGCACAAGCCCGCCACCAAGATGAAGCTCGGCGGGATGAACACCACCTACGAAGGCCTGCTCGTGAAGGTGCAGCGGCTGTTCCTGTCGAAGGACAAGGAAGCGACACAGCCGCACATCCGGGCCTTCGTGGACCGGGCGATCACCTTCCGGCGGTGCCCGGCGTGCGAAGGCGCGCGGCTCAACCAGGCGGCGCTGTCCTCGAAGATCGAGGGGCTGAACATCGCCGACTGCTCGTCTATGCAGATCAACGACCTGGCGGACTTCCTCCGCAAGATCGACGATCCGTCGGTCGGGCCGCTGATGCAGACCCTGCGCGGCACCCTCGACTCGCTCGTCGAGATCGGCCTCGGTTACCTGAGCCTCGACCGTGAATCGGGGACGCTGTCCGGCGGCGAGGCGCAGCGCGTGAAGATGGTGCGGCACCTGGGTTCCAGCCTCACCGACGTCACGTATGTCTTCGACGAACCGACCGTCGGGCTGCACCCGCACGACATCCAGCGGATGAACGGTCTCCTCCTGCTCTTGAAGGACAAGGGGAACACGGTACTCGTGGTCGAGCACAAACCGGAGACGATCGAGATCGCCGACCACGTCGTCGACCTCGGCCCCGGCGCCGGGCCGAACGGCGGGCAGATCTGTTACACCGGTGACGTCGCCGGACTGCGCGCGTCCGGCACGCTGACCGGGCGGCACCTCGACCACCGGGCGCGGTTGCGCACCGACGTCCGCGTGGCACGCGGGCAGATCGAGATCCGGAACGCGACCCGGCACAACCTGCGCGGTGTCGACGTGGATATCCCGCTCGGGGTGCTGACGGTGGTCACCGGCGTCGCCGGTTCGGGCAAGAGCTCGCTCATCCACGGCTCACTGTCCACAAGGGACGACGTGGTGGTGCTCGACCAGTCGGCCATCCGCGGCTCGCGGCGAAGCAACCCGGCGACCTACACCGGCCTGCTCGACCCGATCCGCACCGCGTTCGCCAAGGCCAATGGCGTCAAGGCGGCCCTGTTCAGCGCGAACTCCGAAGGCGCCTGCCCGAAGTGCAAGGGCATCGGCCTGATCTACACGGACCTGGCGATGATGGCCGGCGTGGCGACGGTCTGCGAGGACTGCGAGGGCAAGCGGTTCACCGCCGAGGTGCTGACGTACAAGCTGCGGGGCAAGGACATCAGCGAGGTCCTCGCGATGCCCGTCGCCGAGGCGCGCGAGTTCTTCCCCTCGGGGCAGGCACGGACGATCCTGGACCGGCTTTCCGACGTCGGCCTCGGCTACCTCGGGCTCGGGCAGCCGCTCACGACCCTGTCCGGCGGGGAACGGCAGCGGATCAAGCTCGCCATCCGGATGGCGGAGAAGTCGGCGACGTACGTCCTCGACGAACCGACCACCGGCCTGCACCTCGCCGACGTCGACCAGCTGCTGGGCCTGCTGGACCGGCTCGTCGACGACGGGAACACGGTGGTGGTGATCGAGCATCACCAGGCGGTGATGGCGCACGCGGACTGGATCGTGGATCTCGGGCCGGGCGCGGGTTCGGACGGGGGTCAGGTGGTGTTCACGGGGACTCCGGGCGATCTGGTCGCCTCCGGTGACACGCTCACGGCGCGGCACCTTCGCACCTACGTCGGCCGCTAGCGCGCTAGGAAAGGTCCTTTCCTAGCGAATTTTGCAAGGAAAGGACCTTTCATTGCACGCGGGACCGGCGCCGAACCGCTTCACGAGCACCCACCGCACCGATAAGCCCCAGCACCCCCAAAGCGACCCCCGAAGTCACCATCTCGACCGGCGAAGCCGCCACCGGCGAAACCCCGGTCACCGACTCCAGCCCCACCACCGCGGTCAGCACCGAGTAAGCACCGATCGCCACCCACACGAGCCGCACGCGCCGCCGTTCCGCCCAGTCCGCGAACCGCAGCAGCCACGCGAGCCCCGGCACGATGAGGATCGCGTGCATCGCCACCGCGTGCAGCGGCTTCAGCGCACCGGCGGTGGTGTACGCGGCCTGCGGGTTCCCGCCCCGCGCCGCCACGACGCCGCTCGCGATCATGGCCGCGCCCGCGCCCAGCGCCACCAGCAGCGCGACGAGGCCGAACCGCACCGCGAGCCGCATACTCGCCGTGGTCTCCCCTTCGCCGCGCAGCGCCGCGGCCGTGAACGAGACCGCCGTCAGGATGATGACGCCGCCGCCCGCGGCGAGTGTCGTCGACACAGCGTTGTCGAGGCCGGTCTCGAAGTTGAAATGCGACGGCACCCCGCGCCAGGCCTGCATGCTCACGAGCACCGTCTCGACGACGCTCGCCACCGTGAAGACGCCGAGCAGCATGTTCCGCACGCGCGGCCGCACCGCGACGTAAGACGTCGCCCAGGCGACGGTGATCAGCGTCAGCCCGAACGACAGGCCGAACGTGACCGCCTTCCGCATCGACAGCGGCCCGGTCCAGGAACCGCCGGACGCGACCAGCACGACCGCGTGCACGAGACCGCTGAGGAACAGGAGCGCCCCGGTCGCGTAGGCGACGCGTTCGATCGTCCGTCTCTTCATGCCGAAGAGTCTCTTCCGCGGCGAGACGAAAAGCGTCGGCCGTGAAGCGACACCACGCGTACGCCCATCTACGTACCTGAGACGCCCTCAGCGAAGACGACGGTAGAGACCAATGGTCTGTTAGTCTGGCCGACATCATGCCCCGCATCCTTGTCCGCGTCGCCGCGCTGATCGCCGTTCTCGCCCTCCTGTTCGGAGTGCCGTGGTGGACGATCATCGGCTCCCCCGCACTCCCGGCCGCGTTCGAAGTCCTCGGCACGGTCGTGTTCGCCACCGCCGCGGTCGCCGTCCCCGCGTGCATGGTCCTCGGCCACGGCCCGTGGCAGCGTGATCTCGCGGCGAAGATCGGTGATCTCTCGCTCGGGTTGATCTGGCTGCTGTTCTCCTTGTCGGTACTCGGAAACGTGCTGCGGCTCGTCCTCGCCGTGTCCGGAGTGGACAGTGCGGCGGGAATCGTGTCCGGCGTCGTCCTGGTCGCCTTCGCGGCGCTGGCGGCGTACGGGATGTTCGAGGCCCGGCGCGTGCCGAGGCTCAAAGAACTCGACGTCGTGCTCCCCCGCCTCGGCGCCGGGCTCGACGGTCTCCGCTTCGCGATCATCACCGACACCCACTTCGGTCCGCTGAACCGGACGACGTGGTCGGAGAAGGTCGTCGAAGTGGTGAACGAGCTCGACGCGGACGTCGTGGCCCACGCGGGCGACCTCGCCGACGGTACCGTCGCCAAGCGGCAGGAGCAGGTCGCGCCGCTCGGGAAGGTGCGGGCGAAGCTCGGCAAGTTCTACATCACCGGCAACCACGAGTACTTCGGCGAGGCGCAGGCCTGGCTCGACCACATGCGCGACCTCGGCTGGGAGACGCTGCACAACCGGCACGTGCCCGTCGGCCGCGGCGGGGACACGCTCGTCTTCGCCGGTATCGACGACCCGACCGGCGCCGCCTCCGGCCTGCCCGGCCACGGCCCCGACCTGCCCGCCGCGCTCGACGGCGTCCCCGCGAGCACTCCGGTCGTCCTGCTCGCCCACCAGCCGAAGCAGGTCAAGCAGGCCGCCGAAGCCCGTATCGATCTCCAGATCTCCGGGCACACCCACGGCGGCCAGATCTGGCCGTTCCATCTCCTGGTCCGGCTCGACCAGCCGGTACTGGCCGGGCTTTCGCGCCACGGCGAGCGCACGCAGCTCTACACGAGCCGCGGCACCGGCTTCTGGGGACCGCCGCTGCGCGTCTTCGCGCCGAGCGAGATCACTCTCCTGACCTTGCGAAACGGCAAGTAGTCACCGGGTCGCGACACCTCCGGCGTCGCACCACCCACCGCCGACAAATTTTTTTGTCTTGACAACTGAGGCTTTCGGAGCGAGAGTTGTGCCAACGCATCAACCGCCCCGAAAGGCCGAAACGATGACCATCACCGCCACCCGAACCCACGTCGCGCTCCCCACTCGCGCCCTGCTTGCCTGCGGCGCCGTCTCGGGTCCGCTGTACTTCCTGACCTCGCTCACCCAGGCCGCCGTACGCGACGGCTTCGACCCGGCGAAGCACCCGGCGAGCATGCTGAGCAACGGCGACGCCGGCTGGATCCAGGTGACGAACTTCCTGGTCACCGGGGTCCTGATGATCGCGGGAGCGATCGGGCTGAGCCGGACGCTCGAATCGGGCAGAGGCAGCACGTGGGGGCCACGGCTGCTGGGCGTCTTCGGCGTCAGCCTGCTGTTCGCCGCGGTCTTCAAGGCCGACCCCGGCAACGGCTTCCCGGTCGGCACCGGCCCCGCCACCCTCAGCACCGCGGGCGTCCTGCACATGGCCGCCGGCTCGATCGGTTTCCTGTCGCTGATCGTCGCGACCTTCGTGTTCGCGAGCCGCTTCTCCCGTGAGGGCAGCCGCGGCTGGGCCGTCTACTCCCGCTCCACCGGCATCGCGTTCTTCGCCGCCTTCGCCACGACGAGCTCCGGCAACGCGAACGCCGTCGTGATGCTCGCCTTCTGGGCCACCGTGATGCTGGCCTGGGGCTGGGTCACCGCCGTCATCCTCCGCACCAACCGCTGAACACATCCAGGAGACTTACCGCCATGAGCACCGTGACCTCGCAAGACGGCACCACCATCGCCTACACCCGCATCGGCTCCGGCCCCGCCGTCATCCTGGTCGACGGCGCGATGTGCCACCGGGAGTTCGGCCCGGCCACGCCGCTGGCCGCCGAACTGGCCGCGCACTTCACCGTCTACACCTACGACCGCCGCGGCCGCGGCGAAAGCGGCGACACCGCGCCGTTCTCCGTCGCCCGCGAAGTCGAGGACATCGCCGCGCTGATCAAGGAAGCGGGCGGGACCGCCTACGTCTACGGGATCTCGTCCGGCGCCGCGCTCGCCCTCGAAGCCGCGAAAGCCGGGCTCCCGATCACGAAACTTGCGGTCTACGAGTTCCCGCTGGTCGTCGACGACACCCGCCCGCCGGTCCCGGCCGACTACGCCGAACGGCTGGAGAAGGCCATCGCCACCGGCAAACCCGGCACCGCGATCAAGACCTTCATGCGGGAAGGCGTCCGTGTCCCGGCTCCGGTCGTCTTCATGATGCAGTTCATGCCGGCCTGGCCGAAGCTGAAGAAGGTCGCGCCGACCCTGCGCTACGACGCCGCCCTGTTCGACGGTCTGCACGACGGCACCCCGTTGCCCGAAGGCCACTGGGCGAGCGTGTCCGTGCCGACGCTGGTCATGGACGGCGGCAAGAGCCCCGCGTGGGTCCGCAACGGTGTCGCCGCGCTGGCCAAGGCGGTCCCCGGCGCCGAGCACCGCACGATCGAAGGCCAGACGCATATGCTCAAGCCGAAGGCCGTGGCCCCGGTCCTGATCGAGTACTTCACCGACTGACGGAGCGATCACGATGATCGAACTGGTCGAAGGCGACATCACCGAGCAGCGGGTCGACGTCGTGGTCAACGCCGCGAACTCGTCACTGCTCGGGGGCGGCGGGGTGGACGGCGCGATCCACCGCCGCGGCGGGCCGGAGATCCTCGCCGAATGCCGGGCGCTGCGCGCGGGGCACTACGGCAAGGGACTGAAGACCGGAGAGGCGGTCGCCACCACGGCGGGCCGCCTCCCGGCGCGCTGGGTGGTGCACACCGTCGGGCCGGTGTGGTCCGATTCCGAAGACCGCTCCGCACTACTGGCGGCCAGCCACCGCAACTCGCTGCACGTGGCCGCCGATCTCGGCGCGCACACCGTGGCGTTCCCCGCGATCTCGACCGGGATCTACCGATGGCCGGTCGAATCCGCGGCTGAGATCGCCCTCGAGACCGTGGTGAACACGCTCTCGGCCGGGTCGTGCTCCGTGGAGCTGGTGCGGTTCGCACTGTTCGGGAAGCCCGCTTACGACGTGTTCCGCGAGCAGGCGGAAGCCATGGGCCTCGTGAGTGGTAAGGACGGTTATTGAGGGGTAAGGCAAATGTGGCGTGCTGCGTGCTGGAGGCCCGGCCTGCCGGGCTGATCGCGCCCCCACTGTCCACAAGGGACAAAAAAACACCCCGCGTGCCCGATTTGGGCGCTTTGCGTGGGGGTCGTGAGTGGCAATGATCGCTCTAACCGTCTTTGCCACTCACGACCCCGGCAAGAAGCGGACATCATGACATCAATCGGGCGCACAATCGGCGTGAAGCGTCCCAGATGGACACTTCACGCCGGAGTCGGCCGATCTCATCACGAAGCCGGCGAAGACGGCCCGCGTGACAAGGAGTCGATCACGCCACGTTCGCCCTTCCCCTCAATAGAACCGTCCTTACCACTCACGAGCCCACTACACGCCCGCCGGCGAACTGCCCTGCTCGACCACCACCCGGGCCGCCCCGCTCCCGTCCGCCGGAACCGTCCAGATCGCCGAGTCCACGCCGTACGCCACGGTCCGGTCGTCGAGCCAGGTCGCCTGGTCGTCCACGCTGCGCGTCTCGGCCAGCATGGTCTCCTTCCCGGAGGCCAGGTCGAGGACGGCGAGCCGCCACGGCGCCGCGAGGTCGGCGGAAACCTTCTTCTTGAAGGCGATCCGCTTCCCGTCCGGTGAGAGCGACGGGCATTCGACGTTCTCCCGGATCATCCTCGCGACGAGCTTCTCGTAGTCCGCCTCGACCAGGTACGTCTTCCCCTTCGTCCCCACAGTCGCGTAGAAGCGCTTGCCGTCGGGGGTGAAGGTGATCCCCCAGTAGTTCACGTCGGACGAGTAGTACGGCTTGCCGTCGAGCAGGAGCCCCATCTCCTCGATGCTCTTCATCAGTTTCCCGGTCGTCAGGTCGAAGATCCCCGCCCTGGTCGAAAACCCTGTCTCCGCATAGGAATCCCCGTTGACGAACAGCGTCCAGTAGGCGAGCTTCCCGTCCGGCGAGACCCGGCCGCGGCTGGGGGTGCCGGGCAGTTCGATCCGGCGGATCTCCTTGAGGTCCTTGTCCAGCACGATGACGTCGGTCATCGGCGGCAGCACGCCGGGTTGCGCGGCCAGGCACAGCGCGGTCCCCGCCGAGGCGGCGAACCGGTCGCAGCTGAGGCCGGACACCTTCCTCGGCTCGCCGGGCCGGTCGACCGGGACGGTCGCGAGATGGCCGAAGTCGGGGCCTTCGGCGGTGTTGCGGAACAGTAGCTGTCCCTTCGCCTGCACCGAAACGGGTTGCCCGGACACGACGGCGACGGCGTTGACGTCCGGGCCGCGGTCCCGGGAGACGACACCGTAGCCGACGGCCGCCGCGATCAAGACGACGACGGCCGCCACCACTCCCAGGATCCGCGTCCTCATGCGTATGTCCGCAAAGGACGGAGCACGGCGGCGACGACGACCACCACGGCCAGCGCGCCCGCGGCGACCAGGACCGCGGCGTGCAGATCCCACGTGGTCCAGGCGAGTCCGAAAAGGACGGACGCGAGCATCCGCGTGGTCGCCTGCCCGGTCTGCACCAGCGCCAGCCCGCTCGCCCGCTGGTGCTCGGGCAGCAGCGGCCCGGCGGCGGCCATCAGGACACCGTCGGTGGCCGCGTAGAAGACACCGTGCAGCACGAGCGCCAGCACCGCGAGGATGCCGCCGTCCACCGGCCCGAGCAGCGCCAGCAGCGCGACGACCAGCGCGACGTGCCCGCCGAGGAACACCTTCCAGCGGCCGATCCGGTCCGAAAGCCTGCCGAGCGGAACGGCGAGCAGCAGGTACACACCGGCGGTTCCCAATGGCAGCAAGGGAAAGAAGACCGCGCCGAGTTCCCAGCGGCGCTGCAGCACGAGGTAGAGGAACGAGTCGCTGAGGGTGACCAGGCCCAGCAGCGCCGCCCAGACGCAGATCCGGCGGAACGACGCCTGCCGGATCAGGCCGGCGGTCTCGCGCAAGGAGACCTTGGGCCGCTCGGCTCGCGGCTTCGGCTGATGGTCCTTGACCAGCACCACCAGGATGATCACGCCGATCGCGGCGATGCAGAAGCTCGTGAAGAACACAGAGTCGTAGCTGCCGAGGCTGAGCCAGAGCACCGCCATCGCGACCAGCGGTCCGAGGAACGCGCCGAAGGTGTCCATCGCGCGGTGCACACCGAACGCGCGGCCGAGGTGTTCCGGGTCGCTGCTCAAGGTGATCAGCGCGTCCCGCGGCGCGGTCCGGACGCCTTTGCCGGTGCGGTCTGCCGCGAGCACGGCACCGATCGCGACGGTGGACGAACCCGCCAGCATCAGGCCGATCTTGCCCAGTGCCGAGAGCCCGTAACCGAAGCAGGCGACCGCCTTGAGTTTCTGCCAGCGGTCCGCGAGGTGGCCGCCGACGAGCCGGACGACGGCGGTGACACCGGAGTAGAGGCCGTCGAGCACACCGAACTGCAGCGGACTCAGGCCGAGGCCGAGGACGAGGTAGAGCGGGAGTACCGCGGTCACCATCTCCGACGAGATGTCGGTGACCAGGCTGACCAGGCCGAGCGCGACGACGTTCCCGGTGACGGCCCGTTTCACACCGCTCTTCGGGACATCCGCCGCGGCGTCCGCTCCTCTACTGGTGGCTATGTACATGGGAGACCTCCAGCGCCGTGAGGAGGTGCCGGGCCGCGACGCGGCACCTCCTCACGGGGATCAGTGGCAGGTGTAGGTGGGAGAGGAGTCGATGGTCTTGCCGTCGAGACCGATCAGCTGGGTCGAGAAGGCGTTGTCCGACATGTTCAGCTTGAGCACCCCGTAGGTCGAGATCGCCTTCGCCGTGGCCGGGTGCTCCGTCTTGACCGGGTACAGGCTCGCCCCGCCACCTCCGCCGATGATCTGCACCGGACCCGCGGGGTCCTTGTCGCCGTCGGCGTTCTGCGGGTAGAACCGTTCGTAGTGGTGGTCGTGCCCGTTGAGCACCAGGTCGACCTTGTTCTGGACCAGGGTCTCCCAGAGGGTGGCCATCTTGCTGTTGTCGCCGTGGTCACCCGAGGTGTAGCGCGGGTGGTGGTAGTACGCGGCGACGCAGGGCTTCGTGTTGTTCTTCAGGTCCTGCTTGATCCAGTTCAGCTGCTCGTCGCTGATCGCGTTCGCGGCGAGGCCGGGCGAGAACTCCGTGCTGTCGATGGCGACGAAGTGCCAGTTGCCCATTTCCCAGCTGTAGTAGGTCTTCCCGTTCGGCGTCGCGATCTTGCCGAAGTACTGCTTGTAGGCGCCCAGCGGAGTGTGGTCGTAGGTCTCGTGGTTGCCGGGGACCGGGTGCATGATGTTCTTGTACTTGCCCCAGGTCTTGTCGAAGTACTTCGTGAAGTCCTCGATGTGGGCGTCGTCGTACTGGTTGTCGCCCATGGTGATGACCGCGGCCGGGTTCATCTGGCCGACCAGCGCGGCCGTCTTCGGGTGGATGCACGAAGACGACGAAGCGGTGCACTGTTCGGCGATGTCGCCGGAGGCGGCGAGGACGAACGACGAACCGCCCGCCTGTGTGGTCGCCTGGATCTGGTTGCTGGCCGCCGAGGTGTTGCCGGCGGCGTCCTTCGCGCGGACGGTGTACGTGTACGCGGTCGACGCGCTCAGCCCGCTGTCGGTATAGGAAGCGCTTTCCGTAGTGCCGACGACCTGGCCGTTCCGCAGCACCTCGTAGCCGCTGACGCCGACGTTGTCCGTCGAGCCGGTCCACGTCAGGTCCACAGTGGACGCGGTGACCGAACCGGCCTTGAGGTTCGCCGGCGCGGTGGGCGCCTGCGTGTCGCCGGAGGAGTCCGACGTCCCGTAAACCTGCATCTCCCAAAGGGAGTAGCCGTAACTGGTGGCGCGTTTGGTGCCGACGAGGCGCAGGTACCGGCCGCGGGCGGCCAACCCGGTGAGGTCGTCGGTCCCGCCGTTGCCGTTGGTGACGGACTTGATCGAGGTCCACGCCGAGCCGTCGTTGGAGACTTCCAGCCGGTACGCGGTGGCGTACGCCGCTTCCCAGTTCAGCTTGACCCGGTTGATGGCCGAAGGGCCGCCGAGGTCGACGCGGATGAACTGCGGGTCCACGCCTTCCGCGCTCGCCCAGCGGGTGGTGCTCTTGCCGTCGACGGCGAGCGGACCGCCGTAAGAGGAGTTCTCCACCGAGGAGACGAGGACGGGTTTACCTTGGGACAAAAGGACATCAGCGGCTTGTGCGTTACCGCTGAGCAGCGTCGGCAACAGGATGACGGCCGCGCCTAGTGGCAGTAGTCGGGTTCGGGCCTTCACATCGATCTCCCCGGGAATCCGTGGCGGCGGGTTGAGAGGGACGGGTGCGCGGCGTTCACTTCGAGTACACATGTTCGTTTGGTAAGTTTCCTAACGAATGCGTACGGTAATCCGTACCACTCAGTGAGTCAAGACGTAGACTCGTCCCATGACCGGCGCATTGATCTTCGACTTCGACGGGACGCTGGTCGACACCGAGGCGGCCGTCCTCGCGGCCTGGCAGGAGACCTTCCGCGCTCGCGGCGGCGAGCTCCCCCTCGACGTCTGGCACACCGTGATCGGCACGCAGAACACCGCCGTCGCGATGTTCGAACTACTGGAGAAGAACGACGAGAACCTGGACAGGGTCGCGGTCCGCACCGGCGTCCGCGCCAGGGTCACCGAGCTGCTGGAGTCGGCGGGGCCACGTCCCGGCGTCGTGAAGTACCTCGCGGACGCGAAGGAGCACGGGCTGCGGCTGGCCATCGCGTCCAGTTCGACCGGCGACTGGGTCACCACGCACCTGAACCGCCTGGGCCTCGCGGACGCGTTCGAGGCCGTCCTCACCGGTGACCTCCACGAGGCGAAGCCGAGCCCGGACCTCTACCTTGCCGCGCTCGCCGCGCTGGACCTGCCCGCGGCCGAGGCGATCGCGTTCGAGGACTCACCGCACGGCGTCACCGCGGCGAAGGCCGCCGGGCTCGAATGCGTCGCCGTGCCGAACGAGATCACCGCGGTACTGAACTTCGACCACGCCGACCTCGTACTGGGTTCGCTGGCCGACAAACCACTCGGCGAGTTACTCAACCGTTGAGCAGTTCACCCAGCCGGACGAGGAACGGGCGCTGGCCTTTGAGCAGCTTCTCCTCCGCTTCGGCCAGCGCGAACCAGGCGACCCTGTCGACCTCCGGGAACTCCTGCGTCCGGCCCGACCGCGGCGGCCACTCCATCTCGAAGGTGCCCGGCACCACTTGAGCCGGGTCGAGGTCGCCCTCCACCGCCCAGACCGTCACGACCTTGCCGCCGGACTGCTTCACGACGCCGAGCGGGAGGTACTCCCCCTCGGGCGCCGGCAACCCCAGTTCCTCCTGGAACTCGCGCCGCGCCGCGACCTCCGGTGCCTCGTCCGGCTCGTACTCGCCCTTGGGCACCGACCAGCCGCCCGCGTCCTTCTTCGCCCAGAACGGCCCGCCCATATGCCCGAGCAGCACCTCGGTCACCTCGCCCGACCTGCGGAAGAGCAGGATCCCGGCACTCGTCTTACCCGCCATGCCGTCCAGTCTGGCCTTGCTCCGACCGGGTGATGTGACCGGCCCGCGAAAAAAGTTTCCGCGCGGATGTCGATTCACGCCGAGCCTGTCCGACGCGTTGTCAGAAGCCGCCCGACAGACACTCCCGGAAGGACCGGAACCATGACGCAGACCATCACCCCCGCCAAGACCACCGCCGCCACCACCACCCCGCGTGCCGCCAAGGCACAGGGCGCGATCCAGTCCGCCGTCCGGATCGTCGTCTCGTTCCTCTTCCTCTGCCACGGTTTGCAGGGATTCGGATTCTTCGGTGGCGTCGACGGTGCGGGCGGCTCGGTCGAGCTCGGTTCCTGGCCCGGCTGGTACGGCAGCGTGATCGAACTCGTCGGCGCCGCCTTCGTGCTGGTCGGCCTGTTCACCCGGCCGGTCGCGGTGCTCCTCTCCGGTGTCATGGCCTACGCCTACTTCACCGTGCACGCGCCGGAAGGCTTGCTGCCGCTGCAGAACATGGGCGAGCTGTCGACCCTCTACTGCTGGATCTTCCTGCTGATCGCCGCGATCGGCCCGGGCACCTACGCCCTCGACACCTTGCGCCGCCGCCGCTGAACGGAAAACGCGAGGCCCCTTTCCTGGAACCATTCCAGGAAAGGGGCCTTTTTATCGCGAACCTGTCGATTCGCTGTCAATAAACGGGGCATACCATGGAATTACCCCCCGAAAGAAAGTTCCCTGCCGATGGGGGTATCCGGCATCCTCTATCGCATCAATGGTTTAGACCACCTTGAGCCGGAAGGATGCGTCATGACCCAGACAGCCGCCGCCACGACCACGGAAGTCGGCCCGACCTCTCCCAAGTGGCAGGGACTGGCCCTCTCCGTCGTCCGCGTTGTGGTCTCGTTCCTCTTCCTCTGCCACGGTCTGCAGAAGATGGGCCTGTTCGACAAGCCCGCCGTACCGTTCGCCACCTGGCCGGGCTGGTACGCCGGGGTGATCGAAACGGTCGGCTCGCTGCTGATCCTGGCGGGCCTGTTCACCCGCCCGGTCGCGGTGCTGCTCTCGGGCACGATGGCGTACGCGTACTTCGTCGTACACCAGCCCGACGCGCTGCTGCCGTTGCAGAACAAGGGCGAGACGGCCGCGCTGTACTCCTGGATCTTCCTGCTGTTCGCGGTGGTGGGACCGGGCACCTACGCGCTCGACACCCTGCTCCGCCGCCGCAAGTCCTGATCGCCCACCGATGCAAGGAAAGGTCCTTTCCTCGCAAAATTTGCGAGGAAAGGACCTTTCATTGCACAACGGCGAGGGGCGTCAGCGGCCCTGTGGCAGCCCCGCGGCCAGGTCCGACAGCGTCAGCACGTGCTCCATCAGCACGGTCAACACCTGCTTCGTCGAATCGCGTTCCCGCGCGTCGCACAGCAGCAGCGGGACGTCCATGCCGACGTCGAGCGCCTGCCGGACCTCCTCGGTGCCGTAACGGTAGGCGTTGTCGAAGCAGTTGACGGCGACGACGAACGGCAGTCCGCGGCGCTCGAAGAAGTCCACGGCCGCGAAGCAGCTGTCGAGCCGCCTAGTGTCGGCCAGCACGACCGCGCCCAGCGCGCCTTCGGCCAGCTCGTCCCACATGAACCAGAACCGGTCCTGTCCGGGCGTGCCGAACAGGTAAAGGATCAGCTCGGGGTTGATGGTGATCCGGCCGAAGTCGAGCGCCACCGTGGTGGTCGTTTTCTTCTCGACACCGGTGAGGTCGTCGACGCCCTCGGACGCCGCGGTGATGACCTCCTCGGTGCGCAGCGGGGGAACCTCGCTGACCGAACCGACCATCGTGGTCTTACCGACCCCGAACCCGCCGGCGATGAGGACCTTGACCGCGTTCGCGGTCAAGGATCGCCGGGGCTCAGAGTTTCCGGATGCCATCAAGAACCGCCTGGAGTACGTGTTTGTTGGGGGTGTCGGTGACCGGGGTCGCGGTGCGGAACAGCACGAGGTTCTGTTCGATGAGGTCGCTCAGCAGCACCTTCACCACCGGCAGCGGCAGGTCTATACGCGCGGCGACCTCCGCGACGGAAGTCGGTCTCTGGCACAGGTTGAGGATCCGCCCGTACTCCGGCTCGAAGCCCGCCACCTCCTGCGAGGAGCGCATCGCGACCACCAGGGTGATCAGGTCGAGGCCGATCGTGTCCGAGCGGGTGCGCCCGCCCGTGACGGCGTACGACCGGACCAGCGGCCCGGCCTCCTCCTCGAACCACGACTCGTGCCGCCCGCTCATGGCGACGTGGGAGTCGCGGCGCGGGGCGCTGAGGTGAGCACCGCGCCGACCCGTTTGACCATCAGGTTCATCTCGTAGGCCACGAGGCCCATGTCCGCGTCCTCCTTCGCCAGCAGCGCGAGGCACGCACCGCGGCCCGCCGCGGTGACGAACAGGAAGGCGTGGTCCATCTCGACCATGGTCTGGCGGACGTTGCCGCCACCGAAATGCCGTCCCGTGCCCCGCGCGAGGCTCTGGAACGCCGACGCGACCGCGGACAGGTGCTCACCGTCCTGCTCCGACAGGTTCCCGGACCGACCGATGAGCAGGCCGTCGGAGGACAGGACTACCGCCCTGTCGGCACCGCTGACGCGCTTGACCAGGTCATCCAGCAACCAGTCGAGTTCACTGACTCCCGCGTTGGCCATCTAGTCACGATCTCCGTACATGTCGAGGTCGGTGTAATCGTCGGTCGGTTCGGTGTCCCGCGCGCGGCGCGTGCCCTGTTGGAACGCGGCGAGGCGGTTCCTCGCCAGCTCGGGGGTGTCCTCGCGGACGTCCTCGCGCTGGGCGGCGGGCCGGTCCTCCATCAGCTGGGGGACCAGGTTCGCCTGACGGCGGCGCTGCGGCAGCGGTGGCCTGCCGGGCGCCTCGGGGCCGGGCCGCCGGGTCTGCGGCGGACGGCCGTCCTGCGGCCGGGTGTCGGCGGGCGGCCACGCCGGCTGCGGGCGACCCTCGGCACGCACGGGCTCGGGGCGGATCGGCTCGGGCCGCGGAGTCTCCGGCCGGGGAACCCGTGGCGGACGTGGGGGCAACGGCGGCAACGCGGATCCGGGTTGTTCCGGGGCCTGCTGCTGGGGTTGCGGCTGCGGCGCGACCGGCATCGGCACGGGCAGCTCGGGCCGCTCCGCGGGGATCTCGGTGCGGTGGCGGGCACGACGGCCCGGAAGCAGCGGCGCGGCTTCCGGCACCTCGGTGCTCTCGGGGTCCACCTCGTCCTCCGGCTGATCAGACGGGACCGGCGCGAGCAGGTCGGTGCGGACGAGCACGATGGCCCTGGTGCCGCCGTACGCGGATTCGCGCAGGTGCACGGAGATCCCGTGCCGCGCGGCGAGGCGCGCGACCACGAACAGGCCCAGCCGTGGCTCGGCTGACAGGGCCATGATGCCGAAGTCCGGCGGATCGGCCAACATCGCGTTCAGCTCGGCGGCCTGTTCTGGCTCGATGCCGAGGCCCTGGTCCTCGACCTCGATCACGACACCCTTGCCGACCACGTTGCCCCGCAGCTCGACGCGCGATTGCGGCGGCGAGAAGGACGTCGCGTTGTCGATCAGCTCGGCGAGCAGGTGCACGAGGTCGCCGACGACCGGGCCCTGCACCGCCATCGCGGGCATCTTCGCCGTCTTCACCCTGGCGAAGTCCTCGGTCTCGGCCGAGGCGCCGCGGGTCAGCTCGGCCAGCGTCACCGGCTTGCGCCACTGACGGCCGGGCTGTCCGCCACCGAGGATGATCAGGTTCTCCGCGTTGCGGCGGGCGCGGGTCGAGAGGTGGTCCAGCTGGAAGAGCGTTTCCAGCTGCTCCGGGTCCTCCTGCTTGCGCTCGGCCTGGTCGAGCACCTTGAGCTGGCGGTGCACGATGACCTGGCTCCGGTGCGCGATGTTGAGGAACACCGTCTTGGTGCCCTCACGGGTCTTGGCCTCTTCGACCGCGGCCGCGATGGCGGTCTGCTGCGCCTTGTTGAAGGCCTCGGCGACCTGGCCGATCTCGTCGTCGCCGTGGTCGAGGAAGTGGCCCTTGTCGTCGAGGTCGACGGGTTCGCCCGCCCGCACGCGGTCCACCAGTTCCGGCAGCCGGATCTCGGCGACGTCGAGGGTGTCCTCACGCAGCCGCGCCAGCCGTCCGATGAGCCGGTTGGACAGCCGCAGGGCGATGACGAACACGCCGATCGCCACCAGCAGCGCGAGGGCCGCGGCGATGGCCGACGTGATCAGCGTCCGGTCGGCGTCGTCGACCGCCTGCGTCGTGGCCGTACCACTCTGCTCGACGAAGCCGCGCATCATCGCGTCGCTGACGCCGCGTGCGGCCTGCAGCCACGTCTGCTCGGGGATGGGGAGCGTGGCCTTGCTGTTCTGCAGGAAGGTGTTCTCGACCGTGGTGACGGCCTTCCACGGATCGCTCGCGACGAGCTGGTCGAACTTCGCCTTGACGTCCGGGAGCATCCGCGAGACCGACGACTCCAGCTGCGAGCGGTAGGAACCGACCTCGGTCACGTAGGCGCGGTAAGTCTCGTCGGTGAAGCCGCCGCCGGCGACGGCCGCGGCGGCGAGGGCGTTCGCGCGCTGCATCTGGTCGATGGCGGTGAACAACGGGACCGCGGTGATCCGCTGATAGGCGTTCTCGGCGTTCGGCGCGTCCTGGGCCAGCCCGGTGAGGCCCTCGACGAACTGGTCGAGGATCTGGTTGTAGAAGGTGAAGGCGTCCAGCAGCGGGAGCTGGCCGGAGTCGGCCGACTGCCGGATCTGCGGCGCCTTCTGCAGGAGCCCGTTCAGCGTGGCGATGTTGCGCTGCACGCTGTCGGGCGAGTCACCGACGAACTTCTGCAGATGCGCGGCGACGCCCTGGGCGGCGGCGTCGGTCTTGGCGCGCTGCTCGGTGAGCGTGGCGTGCTGCGACCGGTCGCCGGCGAGCTCGCGCAGCGTCAGGCGCCGCTCTTCCTGAACCTGGACGAAGAAGGGAAGAGAGGGGGCTTCCGAGTCACGGATTCGCTGCGCGTAGTCACGGCCGTCGACCGCGTCGGAGATCAGGTACCCGCCGATCGCCAGACCGACCAGCATCAGCGCGATGCTCGGAATGAGCGCGATCGTCAGAACGCGCGAACGAATCGAAGAGCCGCGGCCTCGTCGAAGGGAATTCTGCTTCACCGTGGTCCGTTTTCCTTCCGGCAGTTTTTGGTGTCGGGTCGCCGGGGATTCCTACCCGCGGGATCCGATAGCCGGATCAACACAGCGTGGTCCGCTCCGCCCGCGACGACGCTAGGAGACCCAAACGGGTGAGTCAAGTCCGGACGCGAAGGGTAGTCGCGTATGGCCGTGACCTGCTGACAAGAGGTAGCCGGACCAGGAAAGTCCACCACGTGGGACGGGGCACCCGGCTAAGTGACTCACCAGTAGATCACCTGGCGGTTTACCGCAGGCAGCGGCTTGATCGGCACTCTTCGGACTCGATCAAGTCACACCTCGGCGCGTTCGTGTCCAAGCCGGAAAGTCCACGAAAACTACACGCCGTGACCTCGCTCACGCTTTCGGACCAGAGCTTCACATACCGTTCGGTTTGCGAACGACATCACCGCGGAGCAACGCTGTCGTAACGCCCTTCGCGCCACGAAATCGAGAATTCCCGCCGCCCATTGCCGTCGATTCGGCGAAATGATCTTCGCGGGAACCGCCGAGCTCGTCGTCGAGGAGCGCGTCGACCCTCCCGGAGGCGTCGCGAAGGATCCGGGCACCCGCCCAGCACAAGGTCGCCACCCCGCAGACGAGGATCACGACGAGAGCGGTCTCGACCGGATACCGGGTACCGAATTCGTTGAGCAGAAAACCGGAGGCGGCACCGGACACGGCGACGGCGACATAGGTGAACGACATGGTCCCCTCCTTCTCCCGGCGCCGCGGCCCGCGCCTCGCCGGTAAGACGGGCGACGCGGGTTTTCCTTACGCCACAAGGGAAGGATCTACGTCACACACGCGGCGAGCGAATATCGAGATTAACAGCGGATTCGCGAAAGATCGCGCGTTCTCCCCCGCCGGGGCGAGGTGATCACCTATTTGCCACGGATTCCCGAATGACGTTCACCCTTTTCGCCACCGCCAGTGTCATCCGGAAGACAGACCGGAGCCTTCGAAAATGCTCGAAATACCTGCTCAGCTCCGGAGATCCCGCAGCGTCGTCACGGCGCGAAGCACCTCGCCATAGGTCGTGTAGAGCGGCGCCAGCCCGAACCTCAGCACGTTGGGCGGCCGGAAGTCGCCGATCACGCCGCGGTCGATCAAGGCCGCCATCGTCTTGGCCGCGTCGTCGTCGACGACCGAGATCTGGTGGCCGCGGTCTTCACCGCGCGGGGTCGGGATCGTCGCGCCGTCGAGGAGTTCGTCGGCGCACCGGAAGAAGAACTCGCCGAGCGCGAGGCCCTTCTCCCGGAGCAGCCCGCGGTCCACGCCGTCCCAGACGTCGAGGGCCGCGTCCAGTGCCAGCAGCGAAAGGATGTCCGGCGTGCCCGCGCGGCCTCGCGCGATACCCGCGTCCGCCTCGTACGCGCCCCGCATCGCGAACGGGTCGCGGTCGCCGGCCCAGCCCGCCAGCGGCTGCTCGAACCGGTCCAGCCATTTCGTTGCCACATAAAGGAAAGCGGGCGAGCCGGGGCCACCGTTGAGGAATTTGTAGGTGCAGCCGACGGCGAGATCCACGCCCGCCGCGTCGAGCTCGACCGGCAGCGCGCCGACGCTGTGACAGAGGTCCCAGAGCGCCAGTGCCCCGGCGCGGTGGAGCGCCGCGGTCAGCCCGGCCATGTCGTGGGCGCGCCCGGTGACGTAGTCGACGTGGTTGATCAGCGCGACGGCCGTCCGTTCGCCGGCCTGGGCGGGCATGTCCTCGGCGACGACCCGGCGCACCGTGCGCCCGGTCAGCCGGGCGACCTCGTCGGCGATGTAGCCGTCGGTCGGGAAGGTGTCCGCGTCGACGAGGATCTCGTCGCGGCCGGTCTGGAGACGGGTGGCGGCGACCAGCGCCTTGAACAGGTTCACGCTGGTCGAATCCGCCACGACGAGCTGCCCCGGCGCGGCGCCCACCAGCGGCGCGATCCGTTCACCGACCCGCACCGGAGCCTCCCACCAGCCCTCCGACCAGGATCGGATGAGCCGCCCGCCCCACTGCTCGCGGACGACCGCGGCGACGCGTCCGGCCACGTGCTTCGGCGGGGCCCCCAGCGAGTTGCCGTCGAAATAGGCGACGTCCGCGTCGAGGTCGAAGTCGTTTCGCTTGTGCGCCAAGGGATCGGCCGCGTCCAGCGCCGCGGCCTCGGCTACGAGGTCAGTCACGGCGACCATCGTCGGCGAGAGTGTTCCAGAAGTCCAGCTCGTACGCCTGGAACAGCCGCGCGTGGGTCCGAGCGTCCTTTTCGGACAGATCACCGGCGTCGAGCGCGGTCTGCACCGCTTGGACAGCCAGGTCCTCGAGCTCCGGCGACGGCGTGCCGAAGAAGTCGAAGAAGGCGCAGGCCTCGTCGTCGAAGCCGTACCGCTCGCGCATCGCGGCGGCGATCGCGGCACAGTACCGGCCGAAGGCGGCGAAGTTGGCGACGATCGCCACGATGACGTCCGCCGGTTCGCCGTTGAGCGCGAGCCAGGCGACGAACGCCGGGTACGCCTGGCATCCCGCGCGCGGCTCGAAGCCGGGCGACTCCTCGGCGAGCGCCGCCAGCTTGCCGAGCGCCAGCCCCTCGCCGGAGGCCAACGCCGTGAAGAACTCCCGTGCCCGCTGCTCCTGGGAACGCGACGCGAGATGGAGGAAACTGCGCCAGTCACTACGGACGATCCGGTACTCCTCCGCGGCGATCGCGGCGAAGACCTCGCGCGGCGCCTCACCCGCCTCGACCAACGGGATGAGCCTGTTCTCGTCGTCGCGGGGCGCCAGCTCCGCCTGGACCGCGTCGATCAACTCGCGTGCCGAACCGGTCATCGTCGAGGCTCCTCCTGGTGCGGGACTGACGCGGTGAAAACGGAAAAGGTGGACATTTCGCGGAGCACGACCGTGGCCGCGATTCTCTATCCAGCACTGCCGACAGCCCTTACAGTGTGCCTGATCAGGCAGCATCGAGGAGGCCAGCGTTGACCACCCAGCCGACCGTCGCCGAGCAGATCGAAGGCCAGACCATCCCCGCCCTGCTTCACCGCAACGCCCAGGAGTTCGGTGACCTGCCGGCGGTCACGTCACTCGACATCGAGGGCAAGCCGACCCTGAACTGGGCCGAATTCCGCACCGCCATCGCGGAGGTTTCCCGAGGACTCGCCGGCCTCGGGCTCGGCGTCCGCGACCGGATGCTGATCATGGCGCCGAGCAGTCCGGACCACCTGATCGCCGATCTCGCCGCAGCCCATCTCGGCGCGATCCCCTGCACCGCGTACGCGACGCTCAGCCCGGAGCAGATCGGGTTCGTCGCCCGGCACAGCGCCGCCGGCGTCGTCGTCCTCGCCGGTGCCGACGAACTCGGCCGCTGGTCGCAGGTCCTTGACGACCTGCCCGCGCTGCGGCACGTCGTCCTGCTCGACGCGTCCGTGGTCCCCAAGGACGACGAACGGTTCCTGTCGTTCGCCGAGCTGCGCGCGGCCGGCGCCGAAGCGCACGCGGCGGACCCGCAGGCGTTCGAGACCGCGTGGTCCGCGATCACCCCGGACGATCCGCTGTCGATGATCTACACCTCCGGCACCACCGGCGACCCCAAGGGTGTCGTGCTGTCGCACCGCAATGCGATCTACCAGGCCGTCGCCGTGCAGAAACTGCACGACTCGCCGATGCACGCCACGAACATCGCGTACCTGCCGCTCGCCCATATCGCCGAACGAGAACTGTCGATCTACATGCCGATCGTGTGGGCCGGGCACGTGCACACCGTCGCCGACCCGACGGGCGTCGTCGGCGCGCTGGGCCAGGTGCACCCGAAGAGCTTCTTCGGCGTCCCGCGGGTGTGGGAAAAGATGGTGGCCGGCCTCAAGAACCTGCTCGGCTCGCTGCCGGAGGACAAGCGGAACGGCCTGATCGCCGCGAACGAACTGCTGCAGCAGGGCTACAAACTGCGCAGTGACGGCAAGGAGGTGCCGCCGGAACTCGCCGAAAAGATCGCGCGGACCGACGCGGCCGCGCTCGCGCCGGTGCGGGCGATGCTGGGCCTCGACCAGATCGAGGTCGCCTCCAGCGGTGCCGCCGCGCTGCCGGTGGAGATCCTGTACTTCATCGCCGGGCTCGGCGTCGAGATCCAGGAGGTCTGGGGGCTGTCCGAGACCACCGGCGCGGTCACCTCGAACACGCCGTCGGCGTTCAAGGCCGGTTCGGTCGGCCGTCCGCTGGAAGGCATCGAGGTGAAGGTCGCCGAGGACGGCGAACTCCTCGTCCGCGGCGCGATCGTGTTCCTCGGCTACCTGCAGGCGGACGGCACGATCAACCCGGACGTCGACGCCGACGGCTGGCTCGCCACCGGCGACATCGGGACGATCGACGAACGCGGCTTCGTCACGATCACCGACCGCAAGAAGGAACTGATCATCACTTCGAGCGGCAAGAACATCGCCCCGACGAAGATCGAAGGTCTCCTGAAGGAACACCCGCTGATCGGGCAGGCCGTCGCGATCGGCGAGAAACGGCCGTACGTCACGGCGCTGATCGTCATCGACGACGAGATCGCGCCGGGCTGGGCGACCGCGAACGGCATCCAGCCGGCGGAAGGCGAATCGCTCGCCGACAACGCGGAGGTCCGCGCGGAGATCGAGAAGGCCGTCGAGGCGGCGAACGCGCGGCTGGCCAGGATCGAGCAGATCAAGCGGTACCACGTGATCCCCAAGGCGTGGACGCCGGAAAGCGGCGAGGTGACCCCGACCTTGAAGCTGAAGCGGCGGATCATCAACGACCGGTACGCGCCGACGATCGCGGACCTGTACGCGGCCGCTCCGGAACCCGCCCCCGCCGCCGGTTCCTGACGCACGTAAGCCGTAAGACGCGTGCTTGAAGCCGTAACTCGCGTGTCTGGAGCCGTACCTCGCGAGTTACGTCTTCAAGCACGCGAGTTACGAGTTCGAGCACGCGTCTTACGGCTTCGAGCACGGGGCGAAGGAGTCGCGACCGGCGAGCGACCGCTGCTAACTTGCCGCCGTGGATCTCTTCTCCCGCTCCTGGGCGGCGCTCCTCAGCGCCGTCGCCGAAACCCCCGACGAAGACTTCGCCAAACCGTCCGGCTGCGCCGGCTGGCTGGTGCAGGACCTGGTGTGTCACCTGGTGATCGACGCCCAGGACGTCCTGATCACCCTCGCCACTCCCGCCGAGACGGAACCCACGCGCGACGCGGTCACCTACTGGGAGGTCGCCGAGAAGCCGCCCACCGGCGAGGACGACCTCGACGCACTGATCGTGCGGCTCGCCGCCGCCTACCAAGAGCCGCGGCTGCTCAAGTTCCACCTCGACGACGTCGGCTCCGCCGCGGGCCGCGCCGCCGGCCTGGCCGACCCGGCGACGCGGGTAGCCACCCGCGACATCGTCCTGACCGCGGGGGACTTCCTCTCCGCGTACGTCCTGGAGTGGACGCTGCACCACCTCGACCTGGTCGCGCATCTTCCGCGCCTCGACGGCCCCGCCGCCGACAGCCTCGCCAGGACACGGCAGATCCTGGAGCAGCGCACCGGCGAAACGCTCCCGGCGTCGTTCTCCGACACGGACGCGCTGCTGGTCGGCACCGGCCGCCGTCAGCCGACGGACGCCGAGAAGGCCGAACTAGGCGACCTGGCCGCGAAGCTGCCGTTCGTCGTCGGCTAAGTCTCAGGGCAGCGGCCGACTCGCGTGATCAGGCCGTCCGGGTCGACTCCGTCCACTTGCGCAGCCGGGGCGGGACACGCTTTTCGAGGCCGTAGTTCTCCAGGTGCGCGCTGAAGACCTCGTCGAAGGCGCGCTGCACGGTCTCGGTGTCCCACACCGGCCGCTCGAGGATGGGCTGCTTCAGATACGGCTGCCCCATGACGTGCAGCTGCGGCCCGTTGCAGCGGATCATCTGCCCGGTGATCCCGTCGGATCCGGAGCCGAGCAGGAAGAGCACGACGGGCGCGATCCGCGACGGCGTCCGGTCCGGCGGGCAGGCCCGCAGCGACCGTTCGGATTTCCACACCATTCGGGTATGCGCGAGCGGGCAGACCGCGTTCACCCGGATCCCGCTCTCCTCCAGGTCGAGCGCCCACGAGTAGGTCAGCGAAGCGACGGCGCCCTTGCTGGCGGCGTACACGCCGAGCTTGCGCTGCCCGAGCGACGCCCCCGAAGAGATGTTGACGATCGAGCCCGGCTTGCCCCGCGCCACCATCGCCTTGATCGCGGCGAGCCCGGTGTACATGACGCCGAGGACGTTCACCTCGATCAGTTCGCGGGCCTGCTCGACGTCGTCCTCCCACGGAAGCGCCTCGTAGTTCAGGCCCGCGTTGTTGACCAGCCCGTCGATCGCGCCGAACTCGGCGAGGCACAGGTCGACGATCTCCTGTGCCTGCTTCGGATCCGCGACGCTGTGCCCGCTGGCGACCGCCCTGCCCCCGAACCGGCGGATGTTCTCCGTCGTCCGTTCGGCCAGTTCGGCGTCGATGTCGTTGACCACGACGGCCCCGCCCGCCCTCGCGACGTGCACCGCGAACGCCTCGCCGAGGCCTCGCCCCGCCCCGGTCACGACGACGGCCTTGTCTTCGAGCAACCCGTTCATCGCCTTCACCCCTTTGACCCAGCCGGCCTCCGCCTCCAGACCGGTCTCTACTCAGTGTTGGACCATTCGGCCCAACCGGAACGCCGGCGGCGGCGAACGGCGGCCCGGCTGCGCCGAGCGAGGGCGGGGCGATCGGCGCGCAGATACCCGCGGGCGAGTCAGCCGACGTCACCCACCGGTCAGACGGCGTAGCCCGATCAGCTCAACAGGCGAAGGATTCAGCGGTCTTCTGTTGGTCTCCCTGTAGCCGGAGGCATACTGAACGTTGTCCGGCGGGACGAAAACTGTGACTCCCTCAGCGACCGCGTAACACGGCAGGCAAGAATGCGAGGGACGTAAGTTCACCCGATCGGGGGGAGGTGGTCACGCAGTGAAGACGAACGCGGCGCCGCGGATGACCGCCGCCCTGGCGAACCGCGAGTTCCGCGCACTCTGGCTCGCCGAGGTGCAGTCCCTCATCGGGGACCAGCTCACCATCGTCGCGCTGGCGATCCTCGTCTACGACCGGACAGGCTCCGCACTGCTTTCCGCGGTGGTCTACTCCCTCACCTTCCTGCCCGCGCTGGCCGGCGGTCTCGGCCTCTCCCAGCTGGCCGACCGGTACCCGAGGCGCACCGTCCTCGTCGTCTCGTCCCTGATCCAAGGCGTGCTGATCGCGATCATGGCGATCCCCGGCACCCCGCTCGCCCTGCTGTGCGGGCTGGTGGTGCTGGCGCGGCTCGTGAACGCTCCCGGCAACGCGGCGCAGAACGCGCTGACCCGCGAGGTGTTCACCGACGACGACCTCTATCTCAAGAGCCAGGACATCAGGGGCATCTCGACCAACACCGCCATGCTGCTCGGCCTGGCGGGCGGCGGCCTGCTGGTGTCTCAGGTCGGGGCGAGCTGGGCACTGGCGCTTGACGCCGCGACCTTCCTGCTGAGCGCGGCCGTGGTCCGCTTCTCGGTCTCCCGGCGGGCGGCGGCGTCCGACGGCAACGGCAGCTGGTTCGGCGCGGTGAGGCAGGTTTTCGGCAACCGTCACCTGCGGGTGCTGGTCTGGTTCTCGTGGCTGGTCGGCCTGGCCGTCGTCCCCGAGGGGCTGGCCGCGCCGCTCGCCGCGGAGCTGGGCGTGGGGAAACAGGCCGTCGGCTGGCTGCTGGCCGCCGATCCGCTGGGCTTCGTCATCGGCGCGTTCCTGCTGTCCCGGTTCGTCTCGGCGGAACAGCGGCGAAAGCTGCTCGGCGTGCTGGCGGCACTACCGATGGTCGCCCTGATCGCCTTCGCGCTCGAACCCGGGCTGATCCCGGCGTTGCTCCTGCTGGCGGCGGCGGGTGCCGCGGGGGCGTACCTGATCACGGTGAGCGCCACGTTCATCACGTGGGTCCCGAACGAACTCAGGGGCGGTGCGGGTGGGGTGTACCGCACGGGGTTGCGGGTGGCTCAAGGAATAGGGGCGGGACTCGGCGGGTTCGCCGCCGATCGGCTCGGGTCGGCGACCTCGGCCATCGCGCTGGCGGGCGTGGTCGGCCTGCTGCTGGCCGTACTGGTCGCACTCAGCTGGGGACACATCAACGGATCCAGCCCGGAACCGCTGCTGTCATGAGGAATCCACACTGGACGACCCCTGGGGCGGCACGGCCGCCCGGCGGGTTCGTACTCGGAAATCTCGACACGACACTGCTTCGGCACCTCAGTGAAAAGAAACGGCTTCTGATCAGAAGTCACGGCTCGACACGGTCACACACCTCCCGGCCACCTCGTTGCTGCGAACTAATACCTTGTCCGGGCTCAGAAGTCACGACTGGACACTATCCGTCACCCCTTCCGCGTCACGTCTCGAAAAACATTCAGTTGCCAAGATCAGAAATCACGGGACACGATTGGCACCTCCGGTCCGTGTTCGCGGGCACCCTTGCCTGTGTCGGACAACCGATGCGATGGGATGATACCGGCCGTGGAATACGAACGGTGTATCAGTCGGTACCGGTGAGATTACTCAGCCGTGCCGTCCGCGCGGAAAAGAGGTAGCAATTGCCAGCCGAGACCGGTGACCGCCGCCAGCACGGTGACGGCACCGGCGACCTTGACGACGCGACGGCGACACCCGCCGCCCAGAGCGGTGTACCGGTGACCGAACGCGGGCAGGCGAGTCCGGAAGGTGACCGGACCGGGCCGCCGGAACGCCATCCCTACGATCCCAGGGCGTGGGCGCTGTGGCAGCGGCCGAAGCGATTCATCGCGTTCCTTTTCGCGATGGAGGCCATCGGAATCGCGATCATGGTCGTCGCGACGATGAATTCCACTAATCCGGGAAGAATAGACTGGGTTCGTTTCGCGGTTCTCGCTGTCGGCGCCACGGCACATATTCAGCTCACCCAGCGGCAAGAAGAAAGACGGCGCGACCGAAGCCGCACCGTCCTCATCGACCTCACGGCGGTCTGGACATTTCCCGCCGCGGTGATCCTGCCACTTTCGCTCACGCTTTCCATCATCGCGATCGTCCGGATCCAGCATTGGTTCATCGCCCGCCGTCCCGCGCACAACTTCGTGTTCTCGTCGGTCACCCACGGCGTTTCGGTGACACTGGCGTCGCTCACCTTCGCCGCGTTCGGGCCGCATGAATGGGGCAGGATCTCCGGCTGGGACACCCTCGGCGAGTTCGGTGTCCTGATCGTCACCGGAATGGTCTTCGAAGCGGTGCAGATCGCCTACATCGGCGGCATCCTCGCGCTCGGCTCGCCGAAGCGGCCGTCGATCTCCACAGTGCTCGGCAACGCGGCGGACAACCTGCTGGAGGCCATCACGATCGGCCTCGGCGCGGTCACCGCGGTACTGCTGTTGATCATGCCACCGATGGTGATCGTGATGGCCGTGGTGACGGTGGTGTTCAATCGCCTCGCCGAGATCGACCAACTGCAAAACGACGCGCGGACGGACCCGAAAACCGGCGTTCTCAACATGCGCGGATGGTCGGAGTCGGCCGATCGGGCGCTTGGAAGGACTGCCCGATCGGACGACAACCTGGCCCTTCTGATGATTGATCTCGACCACTTCAAGTGGATTAACGACACATATGGACATCCGGCGGGCGACGACGTCCTCCGCGATGTGGCACGGAAATTGGACGAGGTCACCCGGCCCGCCGACGTCATCGGCCGCTTCGGCGGCGAGGAATTCCTCGTACTCCTGCCGGATATCGACGAAACGGCGGCCAAACTCGCCGCCGAGCGAGTGCGCAGTGCTATCGCCGAACTGCATATAGTGACTACCGACAAAAGGGGCAGCCGGGTGACCATCTCGGGCCGCACCGCCTCGATCGGGGCGGCCTTGTTCCCTCGTCACGGTGAATCCCTGGAGGAACTCCTGCACGCCTCCGACGCCGCCGTCTACGTGGCCAAGGAGAACGGCCGCAACCAGGTGCGCTTCGCCCAGGACGTGGACCGGCCCGCTCCTCCACCGCCCACCGAAGACGAGCATTCAGAGGACTAAACGCGTTCGGCCGGTCACGCCATCAGGGGACCGCCCAAGAAACCCCGGGGGTTATCCGGATGTCGGCCTTGATCGGCGGATGGCACCCTGGACGCCATGCCAGCGACAGCCGAAGCCGCCGCTCGTCCTGCCCGGATCCGGCGGCCGTGGTCGACTTCGGGCTGGTTGCTGCTGGTCACCGTGCTGGTGTTCGGCTTCGGGCTCATCGCGTCACGGCCCGCCTCGCCGCCGGACCAGGGGCCACCGACGGGTGACATCCTCGCCGCGCAGAACGCGGTCGACGCGCTGGTGCGGCCGGGCCCGGTCGAGAACGCGATCGCCGCACTGCCCGCCGACTTCACCGCGGTCAGCGGGATCACCCCGGGGGTGATGACGGCACGCGACGGCACCGTGCGCGCCGTCCACACCGACGGTGGATGCTCGGCGCCCTGGGGCGACGACAACACCAAGTGGGACTACGCGGTCCCCTGCAAGGCGCACGACCTGGGCTACGACATCCTCCGCTACGCCGAACGCAAGGGGCACCCGCTCGGGCAGGAGGCCAGGGCCTCGCTCGACGACCGGCTCTCGGCGGACATGCACAACGCCTGCGTCCTCAACCCGATGGACTCGCGCGGCACCTGCGACGTCGTCGCCTCCCTCTATACGGCCGGTCTCGTGCTCAACTCCTGGCATCAGCGCTGGGGGCCGCCGGTCGGCGACCCGCTCGGCCCGATGATCGTCGGCGTGCTGGTGATCGGCGCCCTGCTGGTGTTCCGGCTGCGCGGCTGGGTTCGCAACCGCCGGGCCGCCGTCACGCTCCCGGCCGAGCCGCGGCCGGTCGTCCCGGTCGGCCGGTGGGCGTTGCTCGGGGTCACCGGTGTCGTCCTCATGCTGCTCGGCGAATCCGCCGTCGCGCTCGCGCACTGGGCGGGGGCGCCGGAGCGGTCGTTGTGGCCGTTCACCTGGCTCGCCCAGCTCTGCCCGCTCATCTTCTTCGCGGTCGGCCGGATCAACGAGGCCGGCTGGCGGTCGATCCGCGCGACCGGCGGCCGCTACCCGCAGTACCTCGCCGACCGCGCGAGCCCGTTGCTGCGCCCGGCGCTGATCTTCGCTGTCGTCGCGCTGGTCGTGCCCCTCGCGCTGGAGGTACTGGGGATCCCGACGGGCACGAACGCCACCGTCATGCGGATCGCGCTGCATCCGCTCTGGCTGCTCGGGGTCTTCCTGCTGACCGTCGTCCTCGCGCCGGCGCTGCTGACGCTGTATCGCCGGACGCGGACCGCCTCCGTCGCCGGGCTACTGGCCTTGACCTTGGCGAGCGAGGCCGCCGCGCAGTGGTCCGGTTCGGCCGTCCCGCGCTACGCGGAGACGTTGTTCCTCGCCCTGTTCGTCCAGCAACTGGCGTTCGCCCACGCCGACGGCGTCCGCCTGCCGCGTGCCGCCCTCGTGGTGACGGCGTTCACCGGCGCGGCCGGGCTGGGTCTCGCGGTCGCCGTCCGCGGCGAAGGGCCGATGCTGCTCGGCGGGCCCGGCGCCCCGGCGGCCCTGTCGGGTCCGCCGTGGGGAGTGCTCTTGCTCGGCCTGGTGCAGCTCGCGCTCCTCGGCCTGCTCGCGCGGCCGCTGGCCCGGCTCGGCGGCCGTCCCGCGGTCGCCGCCACCGCGCGCCTCGTGCTGCGCGCCCCGATGAGCCTGTACCTCGGCTTCCTGTCCGCGATGCTGCTGCTCGTGGCGGTCGTCTACCTGCCGGGGCCGTTCGTGGACGGGCTCAGCTGGCTGGCGCGCCCGAGGGTCCTGCTCGCGATGGCGCTGCTGGCCGTGCCCGCCGTGCTCGTCTTCTGGTGGTTCGAGCGGCATTCGGGGCCGCAACAGCGGACGGTCGACGAGCCGGGCCTGCGGGCCATGGTCTTCTGCCGCGCGGCGGCCACGGTCGGGATGGCGTACGCGATGCTCGGCGTGTTCGGGTTCGCCCTGACCCGTTTCGGTGGCGCGTCCGCCGACGCCGACCTCCTCGGGATCCGGTTCGGCCCGGTCCAGAGCCTGGTCAACCTGCTGCTCGGGGTGTACCTGCTGCATACCGTGCGGAACGGCACCAGCCGGATGACCGGGACCTGGCTCGTCTGCGCGGTCGCGTGCGCGCCGCCCTTGATGACCGCCCTCGATGGGAAGCAGGTGAGCGCCGCGTCCGTCGCGCTGCCGGTCGCGACGATCGTCGTCGCGATGCTCGCGGCGGCCGCCACGCTGGTCCCGGCCCGCGCGGCCCGGCGTGTCCTCCCCTGAACCATACGGCGCTGACCAGGCATTCTCCGTACCATTACGAGGAAACCGGTGGTGCGTGCCACATCTTCGGGGGGATGTGTAATCCTGCGACAACCCGCAACAGGCACCATGCGTCCCTTGAAGAGACCGTCGAACCGGTAACGACCAGAAGGAGCAGACCGCGTGGAGTACCCGCCTCGGAATGGGCATGGGGATCGACGTCCCGCCCGGCCTAGGCAGGACGCGCCCGGACGCGTTCCTTCCCGACCGGCCCCGCCCCGTGGAGCCCGCCCGGCGCCCGCCCGTCAGGCCGCGGGCATGCCGCCCCGGCGCCCGGCACCGCGCCGGCGGTCGTTCCGCGGCCCCAAGATCGCTCTCGGGCTGGTCTCGCTGCTGGTGATGGGCCTGACCGGGTACGCGTGGGCCGCGATGGACGGCCTGACCTTCGCGAACGTCGGCATCGGCGCGGACGAGGGCGAGAAGCCCGCCGACGGCGCCCGCGACATCCTGCTGGTCGGCCTCGACAGCCGCACGGACGCACAGGGCAACCCGCTGTCCAAGGAAGTCCTGGCCCAGCTGCGCGCCGGGCAGGCGGACGGCGAGCTGAACACCGACTCGCTGATCTTCGTGCACATCCCGAACGACGGCTCCAAGGCCGTCGCGATCTCGCTGCCGCGCGACTCCTACGTCGACATCCCCGGCGGCTACGGGAAGCACAAGATCAACTCGGCCTACGCCCGCGCGATGCTCGACGAGCGCAAGAAGCAGCAGGAGAACGGCGTCTCCGACCCGAAGGAACTCGACCAGAAGGCCAACGAGGCCGGGGCGAAGACCCTGATCAAGACGGTCGAGCAGCTGACCGGCTCGACCATCGACAACTACGCCGCCATCAACCTGCTGGGCTTCAGCGAGATCACGCAGGCCATCGGCGGGGTCGACGTCTGCCTCAACAACGACGTCAACGACCAGTTCTCCGGCGCGAAGTTCTCCAAGGGCCCGCACACCATCTCCGGCGTCGAGGCGCTCGGCTTCGTCCGGCAGCGGCACGGGCTGCCGCGCGGCGACCTCGACCGCGTCGTCCGGCAGCAGGTGTTCATGGCCGGGATGGCGCGGAAGGTGCTGTCGGCGGGCACGCTCGCGAACCCCGGCAAGCTCAACGACCTGATCACGGCCATCAAGAAGTCGGTGGTGCTCAACCAGAACTGGGACGTCTTCGGCTTCGCGCAGCAGATGAAGAGCCTGACCGGCGGCCAGCTCGAGTTCCGGACGATCCCGATCGTCAACATCGAGTACAAGACCCCGAACGACGGCGTCGCCATCCAGGTCGATCCGAAGCAGGTGAAGAACTTCGTCCAGGGGCTCGCGGGCCCGCAGCCGGTCGAACAGCAGCAGGCGCCGCCCGCCGAGTCGCCCAACAAGGCGACCACGGTCGACGTCCGCAACTCGACGAACCGGGACGGGCTGGCCTCGTCGGTGCTGAAGCAGCTCGTCGACAAGGGCTTCACCGCGGGCGACACGGCCACCGCGAGCGCGCGCAAGAAGACGGTGGTCTGGGTCGCCAAGGGCGAGAAGGCGGCGGGCCAGGCGGTCGCCGACGCGCTCGGCGGCAACCCGACCGTCCAGGAGGACAAGAGCGTCGAGGCCGGGCACGTGATGGTCTTCCTCGGCTCGGACTTCAAGGCGCCGAGCGGCGCCGAGGGCTCCGGCTCCTCGCAGAACGCCGCCGGTTCGTCGGCCGCCGCACCCCCGCCCGAGCAGTCCGACGAGAAGCCGATCACCGCCGAAGGCGTGCCCTGCGTCAACTGACAACAGGCGAGCGGGTGGTGAAGGCCTCCTTCCCTACCCTGAAGGTAGGGAAGGAGGCCTTCACCACCCGCCGGCGTGGCTTTGGCGAGCCCCTTGTCCGGACGTGTGTCGCGAAGCCACCGCCGCGTCAGGCGGCGGGCGGCGGGCAGCACTGACACGCTCGGGAGCACGCCGAAGGCCACCGAAACGGCCCTCCAGCCACCTTTCCTTCACCCATTCGGCCCAGCGAGCGGAAATCGATAGGAAAAGCACCCCCGAAACCGCGTAAGAGCGGCGACCCTGCCGACTTTCATACACGTGAGCGCGCTCGTCCCCGGTTTTGTCACACGGGGCGGGCGGCGGAGAAGGTTGGCAAGGCAGGAGATGGGGAGTGCTGATCGACGCTGAGAGCTATCAGCGGATACTCGGAGACGAGCTCCGCAAGCTCCGCCGTAAACGTGGCTGGACACGCAAGGAACTGAACCAGCATCTGCAGAGCGAGATCTCGCTCCAGACGCTGGCGACCTACGAGCTGGGCACCCGGCACTGTTCCGTGGTGCGGCTGGTCGAACTGTGCGTCGCGATGGACGAACTGCCACAGGATCTGCTGGCCAAGGTGCATCGCCGGGTGTTCGTGGACGAACCGGGCCGGGTCCGGATCGACCTGCGCCAGGTGATCAAGGACGAGCAGGAGGAACTGCTCCCCCTGCGGCGGTGGGCGGACGACCGGCTCAAGCGGTCGAGTGACAACGGCTCCGCCGAGGTCCATCTCGATCTCGCGGCGCTGGAACGGATGGCCGAGCTTTGCGGCATCCCCACCGTCGATCTCATCGGAAGGCTTCGCCGGCTCAACCCCTCATGAGCGCGGCGTTCCGCGGTCCGTGAAGGCCATGCCCCCCATCTTGGCTTTCACGGACCCTCCCTCTTCCCGGCTCAGCCGAGCAGTTCGTAGTCCTCGCGGCGAACCTTGCGGGTGTCGAGCCAGTACCGCCAGGTGAAGCCCGGCCAGATCGTGCGGTTGACGCCCTTCGCGTCGAGGTACCAGCTCTTGCAGCCGCCCTGGGTCCAGATGCCCTTGGCGAGTTTGCGCTGGATATCGCCGTTGAAGCGCTCCTGCGCCTCCGGCCGCGGGTCGAGCGCCTTGCCACGCGCGAGCCGCAGCGCCTGCGCGACGTAGGAGATCTGCGCTTCGATCATGAACACCACGGAGTTGTGCCCCAGCCCGGTGTTCGGCCCGAGCAGGAAGAACAGGTTCGGGAACCCGGACACGGTGATCCCCTGATACGTCCGCATCCCCTCGGTCGCCCACTCCTTGCCGAGGTTGCGCCCGTCGCGGCCGATGATCTCCAGGTCGTCGAAGGCGTCGGTGACGTGGAATCCGGTGCCGTAGATGATCGCGTCGACCTCGTGCTCGACACCGGCGCCGTCGACGACGCTGTGCTCGCGGACCTCCTTCACGCCGTCGGTGACGACGTCGACGTTGTCCCGCGCGAGCGCCGGGTAGTAGTCGTTGGAGACCAGGACCCGCTTGCAGCCCATGGTGTAGTCCGGCGTCAGCTTACGGCGCAGCTCCGGGTCCTTGACGCTCTTGTGGATGTTGCGCTTCGCGATGCGCTGGCCGATCTTCATCACCCACGGCTGCCCGTTGAAGCCGATCGCGCGGGCTTCGAGACCCCAGTAGAGGACGTTGCGGAAGGCACGCTGCAGCAGCGGCACCGAGCTGAACGTCTTCCGGAGCGCTTCCGGCATCTCGCGGTCCGGCTTCGGCATGATCCACGGCGGCGTCCGCTGGAAGAGCGTCAGCTTGGCGACGTCCTTCGCGATCCGAGGCACGAACTGGATCGCGCTCGCGCCGGTGCCGACCACGGCGACGCGTTTGCCGGTGAGGTCGTAGTCGTGTTCCCACCGCGCGGAGTGGAAGGCGCGGCCTTGGAAACGCTCGATGCCGGGCAGCTTCGGGATCTGCGGCAGATGCAGCGCGCCGACCCCGGCGACCAGCGCGGGAGCGACGAACTCGTCCCCCGACTTCGAGGCGACGTGCCAGCGGTTCTCGTCCGCGTCCCAGCGGGCGCCGGTCATCTCCTGGCCGAAGCGGATGAAGCGGTGCAGGTCGTACTTCGCGGCGACGTCGCGCATGTACTGCCAGATCTCCGGCTGCGGCGAGTACGCGCGGGACCAGCCGGGGTTCTGCTCGAACGAGAACGAGTACATATGCGAGGGGATGTCGCAGGCGCAGCCGGGGTAGGTGTTGTCCCGCCACGTGCCGCCCACGTCGTCGGCCTTCTCCAGGATGACGAAGTCCTCGCGGCCCTCTTTGCGCAGCTGAATGGCCATGCCCAGCCCGGAGAAGCCGGTCCCGACGATGACGACACCGGTCTCGGTGCGGTTGCCCATGACCCCGGCCTCTCGTTCGTTTTACCTGTTACCGGGAGTTCACCTTACTCGAAGTAGGTTACCTTCGGTAGAGTGTTGAGGTGACGACGGCGAAGCGCAAACGCATGCCACGAGCAGAGCGGATGCGGCAGATGATCGAAATCGCCGAAGAGGTCTTCGCCGAACGCGGCTACAGCGCGGCCTCGATGGACGACATCGCGGAACGCGTCGGGGTCTCCAAGCCGATGCTCTACGAGTACTTCAACTCGAAAGAGGGGCTGCTGCTGGCCTGCATCCAGCAGTCGCGGGCGGCGCTGCGCGAGGTCACCGAACGGGCGACCGTCGGCGCGACCTCCGCCGAGGACGCGCTGCGGCGCGGGCTGCTCGCCTTCTTCGTCTTCATCCGGGAACGACGGCAGGCCTGGTCGCTGCTCCGCCACGAGATGGCACTGATCGGGACCGGCGCCGCCGACGAGATCGAGCAGACCCGGCGCCAGCAGACCGACCTGATCGCCGCACTGATGGGTGACTACTTCGACGCGGGAGACGACCTCCGTGCCGAGGCGTCCGCGGAGTTCGTCGTCGGCGCGTGCGAGCGGCTCGCGATCTGGTGCGAACGACACGAGGACGTCAGCCCCGAAACCGCGACCGGATACGCCATGGATGTCCTCTGGTCAGGCCTGTCCGCGCGGGCCCGCTGAAACGACTGTGAAGATGCTCGTGCATTAGGCCATTCGGTCGTCACTCAGAGCACATTGCCGCCAGTGTCTTGTGACACAGAGTTGTCCTACTGTATCGATGACACTGTAGAAAGTCTGATGGACAGTCGCGGCTTCCGTCAGGAGGGGGCGCCACCACCCGAAAGTGGCGTCATGACGGCGGCGTGACGAAGTCCATTGAGTGACGCTTGCTCGCGAGGAGAGGGGTGAGGCGGATGACCGAACCGATCACCGCGTCGTACGTCCAGGAGGACGACGACTGGAAGATAACGGTCAGCGGCTCCGGCAAGGAACTGACCGGTCGTGCGCCGGGCATCATCGCGGCACGGGACCGGGCCGACCAGCTGGTCGAGAAACTGTCCCCGCCGGAACATTCGACGGTGGTGCACCTGCTCAACGGCAGCGCCCTCGAGTTCACCGCCGCCTACATGACGGCGAGGCTCACGCTTCCGGAGATCGAACCACTCGAGGTTCCTCCGCCGGCGAACGGCAAAGCCAAGGAGAAGACCGGCGGCAAGCCCCCGGTGCCGCAGGGCAAGGAACTCCCGAAGGCCGTCGACGAGGCGAAGTCCAAGGAGAAGTCCGAGCCTGCCAAGACACCCGCCAAGGCGGCTCAGACCTCCTGAGACCTACTTCAGGAGTTTGCGGATCAGCAGCACGCCGATCAGCACCGCCCCGCCGATGAGCGGGTACTTCACCTTGGGCTCGTCCAGCTTCGCGCGCAGACCGGTCTTCGCGGAATCCACCAGCTTCGCGGGGTTCGCCTTCGTGCCCAGCTGGTCGAGCGTGGCGACCAGCGCGTTCCTGGCCTGCTCGATCTCACGCTCGATGGTCTCGGGATCGCGAGCCACGTGTCCTCCTCGCCGCGACGGACTTGCTGGAAGCCCACGTTAGAGGACGCCACCCCGCGCGGTGGCACCGGCCACGCCGAGAAACGCCGATCGTGTCGCACGCTACGATTTCGGGGCAGTACTGGGGGCCCGTAGCCCAATTGGCAGAGGCACACGGTTTAGGTCCGTGCCAGTGAGAGTTCGAGTCTCTCCGGGCCCACCCCTCACAGCAACCAGCCGAGTGGCGGGGTTGCATCCTGAGATCGACATGGATTTGGCGAAGACGGCTGACATCACAGCCTGCCCGGGGTGACGCGACGGCGTCTCGAACCATGCACAACGCCCTGACCAGAGGTGCCAGATCGCTCGAACTCGGGCCTCGCCGAAGTAAGATCAAATCTTACTTGGACTGAATCCGGCTTCAGCTCGCCTGCCGATAGCGAGAGCCTTGGCACCGCTATCGAAGCCGAGCCGCCGGACGATCGACAGACCACGCGAGCGTGATTCGCGAACTCGCAGCTGGGACCGGATTGATCGACGGCCCGCTTCCGACGTCGGGGCGCATCGCCGTTTTTCGGCAACAGGCGGCAGGACTAGCGGCGTGGTGACGAAGACCGTGACCCGAGTTCGGCGCCTCACCGCACTGCATCGCCTTGCCCGACGCCGTCGTTGGTCTTCACGTCCATCTCTCTCAAGTAGCTGACCGGCGATCGGGACTACCGGAGGACGGTCTGCCATGGCCGCAGCGACCGCGCCGATCAAAGTCGACGCCGCGACCGATGAACTCGTGTCCCACGCGGCTCACTTCATGTCGCGCTCGAAGAAGGACATCGTCGATGCGGCCGTACGCGAGTACATCGACGCACACCGCGACGAAATCAACGCCGGCATCAAAGCCGCCCTCGGACAGCTCAACGGCTCCGACTCTGCCGCCATCTCCTTGATGACCGGATTGAGCGGTGACGAACTCGATGAACTCGGCGGCATGCCGAAGTAGCTTGGCGCCCTAGCGGTCGATCTCCACACGAGGCCGCTCACTAGTATTTGATCATGGCCCAGGTCACAATCGGCGACCGTCCGACCAAGAGATGCCTTGCCGATCTCAGCCTTTCCTTGCCGGAACGCCGGCGGCGCCCAGCGAATCTTGTCCCTGAACGACCGCGTGTGGTTCAAGGTCAAGACCAGAGATCGCCGGGCGGTCGTAACCCGATCGCAGGACGACGACCTGCCGGAGGAACTCCCGAGTGAAGTCGGAGGCTGGTGGATCGGCGCGGCCGGCCATCGCCAAGCCGACAGTCCGCAACGCGACTTCTACGAGTCGATCAGGCGCGAGTGCACTGACGGCAAGACCGTTTCGACCACGCATCTCCTCCCTGTCGAATGGGACTGGAAGCGCCTCAGCGCGGAGCAAGCGGTCGCCTGGCGACGCGAGATGAAGCAGTTGGTGGTCCATCTCATCGCCATGTCGCTCACCAGTGGAAAGCTCGTGGTAGCCGAGTTCCAGAACCATCGCATCAAGGCACTCGTCCGCGTCGATGACGCCCACGAGGCCTACCTGGCGATCATCGCCGATGGAATCCCGGATCCAAAGATCTTCGCCCGGCTCCTCGACTGCGTTCCCGGCGTCACAAAGGACGATTGGCAACCCGAGTCGTCCGAGCTGGCGGCGATGGAACCGGCGCCCGTCGAGATCGCCTGGTCGACACTGTTCCCGTCAGAAGTCGCGAGCGCGATCCTCGAACTCGACGCCGCTCAGCGCACCCGGTCGTAAACCAGCGCCATCTCCCCCAGTTCCCCGGCCTCCCGGTAAGCGAGCGCCCACTTCGAGGCGGGCAGACCGTCGACGAACAGCCGCTGCCCGCCGCCGGTGATCTCGGGGCAGATCATCAGGTACAGCCGGTCGATCAGGTCGTCCGCGAGCAGGGCCTTGATGACGCTGGCGCTGCTGTTGACCAGGATGTCGCCTTCCCCGTTCGCCTTCAGGCCGGCGATGACGTCGGCGGCCGGGGCGTTCACGACGCGGGCGCGGTCCCACGGCGCTTCGGTCAACGTCTTCGAGAAGACGACTTTTTCGGCGTCCACCAGCCACTTCGCGTAGGCGCGGTCGCGCGGGTCGGCGTTCTCGTCGGCGGCGATGGTGGGCCAGAAGCCCAGAAATCCTTCGGCGTTCAGCCTGCCGAGCACCGCGGTGGTCGCCTTCTCGTGGATGCGAGCGAGGTGAGCGCGGGCGACGTCGGTGGTGGCGTACGAAACGATCGCGCCCATGTCGCCGGGTCCGCCGGGGCCGCTGTAGTGGCCGTCGAGGGTGAGGCTGATGTTCGCGGTGACGCGGCGGCCGGTCGGATTCGTCATGTCGTTCAGTCCTTTTCGTGAGTGAGCCGAGCTGCGAGGTTGTCGAGCACCTGACCCCAGCCGGTTTCGATCCCGGCGATGAAGGGGACCGCCTCGACGGTCGTTTCGGTGATGCGCAGATCGAGCCGGAGCCGGGTCCCGCCCGGCGCCTCGGTGAACTCCAGGTCGTAGTGACCGGTGAAGAAGACGTCCCCCTTGGCGTCCAGTACCGAGAGGTCGAATTCGAGGTGTTCGGGTTCGGTCGCGGCGCGGACCTCGCCCGCGGAGCGGTATCGCCCTTCCGCGTCGCGGTAGTCGAGCACGGCCCGGCCCCCGGCCCGCGGCTCGATGACGCAGTCGGTGACGGTCATCGAAGGCGGCGCCCACCAGGACGCGAGCAGCGCGGGCTCGGTCCAATGCCGCCAGACTGCGTCCGGCGAAGCGGCGAGCAGACGGTCGAACGAGAACGCCCGCCCGTCCGCCCACCGGTCCTGCTTCGCGGAGACGGCGTCCGCGGAGATCGCGGCCTGATAGCGCGTGAGGACATCTCGCTCGCCCTCGTTCGCCTCGATGGTCGCGATCAGCGCCCGCAGCCGCCCTTCGAATTCCTTCAGCGGGCCCGCTTCGGCCGCATAGACCCGACGCTGGCCCAGCGGGAAAACCGTCACGAGGCCGGCGCGGGCGAGGGTCTGCAGGTGCTTGGTGGTCTGCGGCTGCCGCAGGCCGGTCAGCTCGGCGAGCTCACCGACGGACCGGGGCCGCTCGGCGAGAAGCTCGACGATGCGCCGCCTCGCCCCGTCTCCCAGTGCTGCTGCGATCTGCTCCATGCCCAGAAGTATTCACGCAGCCGAATATTCTTGTCAAGGAATATCTTCGCGATGGAACTCCAGCAGACTTCGCTCCTCGGTCAGCGTGGTGATGGAGTCGAAGACCAGTCCGTGCGCGGCGGCGAGCTCGCGAAGTTCGTCGAGGCGCCGCTCGCGGCCGCCGTAGAGCACGAGCATCACCAGGTCCCACTCGGTCTGCGCCCCGATCCCGCCGACCGCCTCGATGACGAGGACCCGGCCTCCGGGCTCGGCCGCCTCGGCACAGCGGGCCAGGATGTGCTGGGCGTGCTCGTCGTCCCAGTCGTGGAGGATGTCGGAGAGCAGGTAGGCGTCCGCGCCGGCCGGGAGCGGGTCGAAGAAGCTGCCCGCGGTGACCTCGACGCGGTCTTCGAGGCCCTGCGCGAGCAGTTCCTGTTCCGCGGCCGCGGCGGTCGGCGCGAGGTCGACGAGATGGCCGCGCATCGAGGGGTTGGCCTTCAGGATCGCGGCTAGCAGGCTGCCGTGGCCTCCGCCGACGTCGACGAGCGTGCCGAACCGTGACCAGTCAAACCCGGAGACGAGCCTCGGCACCTGCGTCAGGAACCGCTGGGTCATCTGCCGGTCGAACGTCTCCCGGAGCTGGGGCTGCTCGGCGAGATCGGTCCAGAAGTCCTTGCCGTAGCGGCGGACGTACCCCGCCTGGCCGGTGGCTACGCTGTGCGCGAGTTCGATGAACGCCAGCTCGCCCCGCCCGCCGGCGGCGTTCATGTCCAGGAGCCCGGCCAGACCGTTCCCGGCGTCGGCGCGGAGTTTCGCTCCGTAGTCGGTGGTGCGGTAGCCGGTCGGTGTCGCCTCGACGACGCCGAGGGTCGCGAGATGTCCGAGCAACAGGCCGAGGGCGAGCGGAGATTGGCCCAGCTCCGCCGCCAGCTCGTCGACGGCCGCGCCGTGCCCGGACAACCGGTCCGGTAGTCCCAAGGTCACGGCGACCCGCAGCGCCATCGGCGTCGCGAGCCCGGCCAGCCGGAGGAATTCCTGTCTGTCCTTGTCATGGATCGTCACGACTGTCCACTGTGGCAGCGGGGTCAAGCGACTTACGGCACCAACGTGCGTCCGGTGAGGTCCCCGTTCTCCACGGCCTCGACGTAGCTCCGCGCGACGTCGGCCGCCGGGGTGCCGCCATCCTGTTCGCCGAGTGCGGCGAGGGTTTCGCTCACCCAGCCGGGACTGACGGCGTTGACCCGGAGGTCGCGCGGCAGTTCGCGCGCAGCCGCGGCGACGAACGCTTCGAGACCGGCGTTGGTCAGGACGCCGAAAGCGCTGCCACGCAACGTCTCCGGGATCCGGCCTGCGGTCAAGGTGATCGAGCCGCCGTCCGGCAGACGCGGGATCGCGCGCCGCAGCAGGAACACCTGCCCGAGCAGTTTTCCTTGCAGCCCTTGGGTGAACTCTTCGTCGGTGCCGTCGTCGACCGGCACCAGCGAGCCGCTCCCCGCACAGCACACGACGTGCTCGATCCCCGGCTCGGCGCCGAAGAGCGCGTCGAACGTGGCGGGCTGCTCGACGTCCACCTTGATCTCACTGGAGCGGGACGCGGGGAGCACGGTGTGGCCGCGCGCGGTGAGCGCTTCGGTGACCGCGGTCCCGATCGTCCCGGTGGCACCGACCACGAGGATTTTCATCGGCGTCTTCCCTTCAAGGTCGCGTGAGAGGTTCGGATTCGTAAGCCTGGTGCAGTGCCGCGACGAACGCCGGGGCGGAGGGCAGCGGCGCCGCGCCGATCCGGCGCACCGCGATCCCCGGCGTCCACGAGTTCATGACCACCGCGCCCGCGAGCGCCGGCAGGCCGGCGATCGTGACCTCCTGGACCCGTTGCGGCACGCCGAGTGCGCCCAGCCGCCGCTGGACGATGCCCATCGTCGTTCCCCGTAGCAGGCCGGCGTCGGGCCACACCACCGTATCGCCGTCCCAGAACGCGAGGTTCCAGATCGTCGCCTCGCTCAGCCTTCCCCGGCGGTCGACGAACGCCGCGTCGTCGAACCCTTCGCCGATGGCCTGCCGCCGGAAGTACGTCTTCGCCATCTCGCCGGTGTGCTTGATGGACGGGAGGACGCGCTCGTGGCCGACGGCCGTCAGCGCCAGCGGCCCCGCCGGACCGGACGCCGGCGGCCGGGTGCGCACCAGGACTTCGAGCTCCCCGGGCTGGTGGATCGTCACGGTGAGGGAGACATCGGCTGGGCCGGGCTCCAGCGCCTCGCGCACGTACGAACGGATCCGGTCGTCGGGCAGGGCGTCGCCGAACAGCTCCAGCGAGGCGGTCCGGAGCCGGTCCAAATGCAGGTCGAGACCGCGCACGCGGCCGTCACGCACCTGCATGGCCGTGAAGTGCGCGAAACCGGCGAAGGCGAGCTGCGCCAGCTCTTCGGCGGTCGCCGTCCGGCCGTTCAGCCGCGCGACATGAGTAGTCATGCCCGCACGGTAAACCGGTTGCGGCCGCCCTGTCCCGGAGGAAGGATCCCGCGGGTGTCCGCATCGCGTACCGAACTGTCGCGCTGGCAGTTCGATCTGACCTGGTCGTTGTTCGAATACCACCTCGCCGACCTCGAACCGGCGGACTTCCGTTGGAAGCCGTCGGCGCTTTGCTGGACGATCCGGCCGGACGGCACTCCCGACTGGGCCGACACCGAACCCGACCCCATCCCGGTCCCCACGATCGCCTGGCTCACCTGGCATATCGGCTGGTGGTGGAGTGTCGCGCTGGATCACGCGAACGGGCGGACTCCGCGCGAGCGCGAGGAGATCACCTGGCCCGGTGAAGAATCCACCGTCGAATGGCTGCGCGGGCTTCACGAAGAATGGCTGGCCGTCTTGGATCGCTTGACCGACGCCGATCTCGACGCGCCCTCCGCCTATCCGTGGGGCGAGGAGGCCGGGCTGACCTTCGCCCACACAGTCGCCTGGGTGAACTCCGAACTGATGAAGAACGTGTCGGAGATCGGACAGCTCAGGTTGCTGCGGCGCAGCTCGGTGTGATGCCGGGGATGGACTTCAGCTCGCCAAGGAGCATCGAACTGACGGCGACCGGGTAGTCGTCGAGGGCGTACACCGTCTCGGAGAGTTTCACCCGGACCGGTGTTCGTCCTTTGTGCGCCAGCAAAGTCCGCTTCAGTTCGAGGACCGCGTCCTCGGTCAGTCGCTGGGCGGTCGCGTGCAGGGTCAGCGGCGGTTCCCCATCCTCCGCCGCGGAAAGATCGAGCGGCACGAGACCGCCGCCGAACACGGACATCTTGTCCTCCCGCCAGTTCACCCGCCCGCTGACGCGGACGGCGTTGTCCTCGGCGAGATCCGCCGCGAACAGCGCATACGCCTTGGGAAAGAACAGCACTTCGAGCGCCGCGTCGAGGTCCTCGATCGTGCAGATCGCCCACGGCTCGCCCTTCTTGTTCACCCGCCGCTCCAGCGACGTGATGAGCCCGGCGACGACCAGTTCCCCCTCGCGCGGCGGGTTGTCGAGGATCGCCGCGATCGGCCGGGGCGCGTGACCGCGCAGCACGCGTTCCGCCCCGTCGAGCGGATGCGCGGACACGTACAGGCCGAGCATTTCCCGTTCGTGCGCGAGCAGTTCCTTACGCGGCCACTCCTCGACGCCGAGCTTGAGGTGCGCGAGCGGCGAGGTGCCCTCGTCGCTCTCCTCGCCCGGGCCGAAGAGGTCGAACTGGCCCATCGCCTGCTTGCGCTTCAACGGCACCACGGCGTCCACCACGTCCTCGTGCACCCGCTGGATCGAGAGCCGCGTATGCCCCAGCGAGTCGAACGCGCCGGCCTTGGCCAGGGATTCGATGACGCGTTTGTTGCAGGCCACCAGTTCCGACTTGTCGAGGAAGTCGGTGAACGACGCGTACTTCCCCTTCTCCCGCCGGGTCCTGATGATCGAGTCGACGACGTTCGCGCCGACGTTGCGCACCGCGCCCAGCCCGAACCGGATCGCGTCCCCCACCGCGGAGAACCGGAGCCCCGATTCGTTGACGTCCGGCGGCAGCACCTTGATCCCCAGCCGACGGCATTCCGACAGGTAGACCGCCGACTTGTCCTTGTTGTCCCCCACCGAAGTCAGCAACCCCGCCATGTACTCGGCCGGGTAGTTCGCCTTCAGATGAGCGGTCCAGTAGCCGACCAGGCCGTAGCCGGCGGCGTGGGACTTGTTGAACGCGTAGCCGGCGAACGGCAGGATCGCGTCCCAGAGTGCCTGCACGGCCTCGCGCGAGAAGCCGTTGGCGACCATGCCATCGCGGAAACCCTCGAACTCCTTCTCCAGTACCTCTTTCTTCTTCTTGCCCATCGCCTTGCGCAGCACGTCGGCCCGGCCCATGGAATATCCCGCGACGTCACGCGCGATCCGCATGATCTGTTCCTGGTACACGATCAGGCCGTGCGTCTCGGCCAGGATCTCGCGCAGCGGCCCGGCCAGTTCGGGATGGATCGACTCGATCGGCTGCCTGCCGTTCTTGCGGTCCGCGTAGTTGTTGTGCGTGTTCATCGCGATCGGACCCGGCCGGTACAACGCGTTCACCGCGATGATGTCGCCGAAACCGGTCGGCCTCAGCCTGCGCAGCAGATCCCGCATCGCGCCGCCGTCGAGCTGGAAGACGCCGAGACTGTCGCCGCGGGCGAGCAGTTCGTAGGTCGCCGGATCGTCTACGCCGAGCGTGTCGAGATCGATCTCCTCGCCGCGGTTGGCCTTGATGTTGTCGAGCGCGTCGCCGATGACGGTGAGGTTCCGCAGGCCGAGGAAGTCCATTTTCAGCAGGCCGATGGCCTCGCACGACGGATAGTCCCAGCCGGTGATGACCGCGCCGTCGTCCCTCCGCCACAACGGGATCGCGTCGAGCAGCGGTTCACTCGACATGATGACGGCGCAGGCGTGGACGCCGGCGTTGCGGATCAGGCCTTCGAGCCCGCGCGCGGTCTCGAAGATCTTGGCCGCCTCGCCGTCGCCTTCCAGCAGCGCGCGGACCTCCGCCGCCTCGGCGTACCGCTCGTGGTCCGGCTCGACGATCCCGGCGAGCGGGATGTCCTTCGCCGCGACGGGCGGCGGGAGCGCTTTGGAGATCCGGTCCGCGATCGCGTACCCACTCTGTCCATAGTGGACACGAGCGGAGTCCTTGATGGCCGCCTTCGTCTTGATGGTGCCGAAGGTGATCACCTGGGCGACGTGCTCGGCACCGTACTTTTCGGTGGCGTACCTGATCATCTCGCCGCGACGCCGGTCGTCGAAGTCCATGTCGATATCCGGCATGGAGACCCGCTCGGGATTGAGGAACCGCTCGAAGAGCAGCCCGAGGTCGATCGGGTCCAGATTGGTGATGCCGAGCGCGTACGCCACGAGCGAGCCCGCCGCCGAACCGCGGCCGGGCCCGACCCGGATCCCGACGCGGCGGGCGTGGTTCATCAGGTCGGCGGTGATCAGGAAGTACGCCGGGAAACCCTTGTCGGCGATCACACCGATCTCGAAGTCGGCGCGGGCGAGGTACGCCTCCGGGACACCGTCCGGCAGACGGCGGCGAAGCCCGGCCGCGACCTCCTCGCGCAGCCAGGACTCCTCGTCGTGTCCGTCGGGAACCTCGAAGACCGGCATGCGGTCGACGTGCCGGTAGACGTCGTCGTAGGGCTGGATCCGTTCGGCGATGAGCAGCGTGGAATCCGCCGCTCCCGGCACTTCCGTGTCCCAGTACTCCCGCATCTCCTCCGCGGATTTGAGGTAGTAGCCGTCGCCGTCGAACTTGAACCGGCCGGGATCGTCGAGGGTCTTGCCGGACTGGACGCACAGCAACGCCGAATGCGCGGACGCCTGACCCCGCGTGACGTAATGCGAATCGTTGGTGGCCAAGGGTTTCAGCCCGTCCCGCACGGACCGCTCGATCGGGAGCCCGTGGTCCATCAACTCGAGGAAGAAGTCGTCCGCGCCGAAGATGTCGCGGTAGTCCGACGCCGCCTGGATCGCCTCGCCGGGCTGCCCGAGCCGGAGCCTGGTCTGCACCTCGCCGGACGGGCATCCAGTGGTGGCGATGATGCCTTCGTGATGCCGGGCGAGGAGCTCCCGGTCCATCCGGGGTTTGCGGTAGTAGCCCTCCAGGCTGGCCAGCGAGGACAGCTTGAACAGGTTCCGCAACCCGGTCGCGTTCTCCGCAAGCATGGTCATATGCGTGTAGGCGCCGCCACCGGAGACGTCGCCGCCGTCGCCACGCCGTCCCCAGAACACCGGTTTCCTGTGGAAACGGGACTCGGGCGCGACGTAGGCCTCGATGCCGATCACCGGTTTGAGCCCCGCCTGGACGGACTGCCGGTAGAACTCGTCCGCGCCGTACATGTTCCCGTGGTCGGTCATGCCCACCGCGGGCATGCCGAGCCGCTGGGCCTCCGCGAACAGGGGCGCGATCTTGGCCGCGCCGTCGAGCATCGAGTACTCGGTATGAACGTGCAGATGCACGAAGGAGTCCACCGGCCACTCCCCACGGTTGTACGATTCCGGTCCGACGCGGCGATTGGACCCAAGCTTCGCCGGTGTTGTCCAACAAGCGACACGCGACCAGCGACAACCAGAAGTTGTAGGGAGTGCACAATGGAGCTGGACCTGGGCGCGGTGCGCGCGTTCGTCGCGGTGGCCGATGACCGGTACTTCAGCGAGGCGGCGATCCGGCTGGAGGTCAGCCAGCAGGCGATCTCCAAACGCGTCGCGAAACTCGAGTCGGATCTCGGCGTACGACTGCTGTCGCGGACGCGCGGCGGGGCCGAGCCGACCGAAGACGGCGAGGAGTTCCTCAAGCACGCCCGTACGTTGATCAGCCTCGCGGACCAGGCCGTCGAGCGCCTCCACGGCAGGCGGCGGGCGCTGCGCGTCGACGTCCTCGGCACGCGGCTGGCGACCATGGAGGTCATCCGGGCCTTCCACGCCGACCACGACGACGAACTGGAGCTCGTCACGCCCGGGCTGGGCGCGCTGCGCCGGTCCCTGCTGCCCGAGTCCGTCGATGCCGCCTTCGCCCGCGTCAGCACCGTGCCGTCCCCGGGGATCGGCCGCACGCCCGCCTACCTGGAACCGGCGAACCTGCTGGTCGGACGGCGGCATCCGCTCGCACGTCGGCGCCGGGTCGCGATGGCGGAACTCGACGGCCTGACGGCGTGGATGCCCTACAACGCACGGGCCAGCGAATGGGCGGAGTTCTGGCAGGAACTGTGCCCGGAGTTCGGCATCCTGGTCGACACCGACGGCCCGAACTTCGGGCTCGAACACCACATCGAGGTGCTGAGCGAGTCGAAGGACAGGCTGGGTTTCGTCGGCGCGAAGATGCACGTGCCCTGGCATCCGGACGTCGTCCAGATCCCGCTCGTCGACCCGACGCCGGTGTACCCGTTCTCCCTGCTGTGGCGGCACGAGAACCGGCACCCCACGCTGCGGCTGCTGATCGAGCACGTCCGCTCCGCTTACCGGCCCTTCGATCCGGAGCGGCACTGGCTCCCGGCGTCGGATCGGGAGGCCATGAGCGCGGATCAGTGAGGGCGGCCGGAAGTCCGTGAAGGCCTCCTTGCCTACCCTGAGGGTAGTGAAGGAGCCCTTCACTACCTCGCGATACGACGTTTGTCTGCCGGAAGGTGTGAAGGTCGAGTTTTCTCGGCTGAGCCGAGGGAAGGGCCTTCACGCGCCATCGCCGGTTCGCCTGACCTCTCGACACTGGGGAACGTCCTTTCGCGTCGAGTGTCCTTTGTGGCCGGACAGGGCGCCGTCCTGACGGGCCACGGATCGGGATCTACTCTTCTCCCTTCAGACAGGCACAGACGAAGAGCCACTGTCAGCGGTCTTCGTCGTGTCTGTTTTTTGTGTCGGATCGCTGACAGCCAGCGCAGAAAGTTGGCGGTCCATGAGTTCATCGACGCTCAGCCCGACAGGCTCGATTTCGAACGTTTCCCAAGTGGCAGCCCTGATCAACGGTCTTTCGAGGCTGCCACGCAAGGCGAATCTGCTGTGGTATCTCGTGCTGGGCGGCCTCTTCCTGGACGCCTACTCCAACGCCGCGCTCGGCACGGGCCTGTCGCCGATGATCAAGGAACTCGGTCTCAGCTCCGTTCGGGATCGATGTGCCTCCGCAACTCCTTGGCGAGTCTCGCCGGGAGAGCGAGAAGCACGCCTTCGAGCATTTCCCTCGCCTGCCTGGGATCACCGCAGCACTCCCAGACACCGCAGCCTTCGTTGTCGACCCGAAGCCGTCGGTACGGGTTCGCGGTGAACTCTCGCCAGAGACGGAGCGCGGTCCGGATCGCGCCGGGCCCGAGATAGTTCCGCGAACGTTCGAGCCTGGCGAGCTCGGCGGCCAGTGCGGGCGAGAAACACTCACCGGATTCGGCCGGGTGTCGAAGTCGCAGCTCTCGCCGGACTTGCGCGGGCGCTCTACGCGGCATGGCCCTTTCGGGAGTTCGTCATCGGACCATCGTGCCACACCCCGGAAGTCCGTGAAGGCCTCCTTCCCTACCCTCAAGGTAGTGAAGGAGGCCTTCACGGACTTCCGGGCTCAGCCGACGATGTCGATCTCGAAGTCCGCGGTCGAGCTGTACTCGAAGTCGGCCCACACCGCGCCCGGCAGGTGGTACCGCCGGTGCGAAACGGTCTTCGGGTCGAATCCGGGTGTCTGCGTGGGATTCCCGCCGACACCGACCTTGTCGCTGCCCCAGGCGTAGATGTTGCCCTGCCACACGGGCGCTTCGGAGATGCCGTCGCCGTCGATACGCGGCCGCACGATGATCGCGGCCGTTTCGCTGCCCGAAAGTAGCAGCCGCACCGACGTGGTGTCTTTGCTGGCGGGAATGGTCCTGCGTTCCATGAGTTCTGTCGTCGCCTTCCGTTTCGGGGCGGCGCCGCCGCCGGTCAAGTGGGCGTTCGTGTAGGACTCGTTGAGGTCGACACTGCTCGCGCGGATGCCGGGGATATGACCGGCGTCCGAGTACTGGTGCACGTCGTAGCGGCCCGCCGCGGCATCGGGTTTGGCCCCGTAGCGCGCGATCCAGATGACGAGGTCCCGTACGTCGAACTGGTCGGGGCGCAGCATCTTGGCGAGTGAGTTGTTCATGTAGATCCCGGGGCGGAACCCGTGTCCGGCCACGCGGTCGCAGAACCTGATCGAGAAGTCCCGCTTACGCCCGTCGGGGATGTTCGGTGCCCCCGAACCCGGCGGGTGGTCCTCGAGGTCGAGCATCGGGACGCAGCCGGTCGCCCCGAGCCGCCGGACCTCCGCGATGAACACGTCGGCCTGCGCCTCGGGCGAGGGGCTCGCCTGAGCGTAGTGATAGCCGCCCACCGGGATTCCCACGGATCTCGCGCCCGCCACCAGCGCGTCGCCGGTGTTGCGCCCGCCGTTCGGCAGGCCACCGCCGTCGGTGAGCTTGACGAAGACGAAGGTCACGCCGTGATCCTTGACAGCCTGCCAATTGGTAACCGATTGAAAGCGACTGTAGATATCTATTCCCAGCGCCATCGTTACAGCCTGACGGGTGTACAACTTGGGCAAAAGGGCCTAGTGGGCGATAGCTGATGCGCCCGATTCGCCCTTTTGGGCGGCCACTCCTTGGCTGACGCGGCCCATCCATACCCGTACTGTGACGACATGGCGTCTCGAAGCCCCATTCGCTGGCTGACCCGATGGGCCGACTGGTTCGAAGAGCGCGGCGTCTACGTCCCGGGCGAAGAAAGCCGGGCGGTCGATCCGATGCGCGATTTCGGCTGGCTGATCGTGGCTTGGGTGTCCGGACTGGCGATCTTCATCCTGTTCTTCGCCTTCGCCGTCTGACCCCTCGGCGATGTGCCACCGAGGTGACGACTGTCACTAGTCGTGTCCTTCCGGTCACGGATCGGCCACGGCTGTACACCAGGTGCGCGTCAACCCGGCCTCGCCGCTCCTCTCGGCTCCGGAAGACCGTCACTCTGGACTCTTCGGCACTAATACCTACCTCGAACGGCCCACCCGCACCGCCGACTGGAGTAACCCCACATGGCGCCCCCGCGCACCCCGAAGCTCTTGATCGCCGCCTGCTCGTTGCTGCTGGCGGCCGCGTGCGGGGTTCCGGCACCGGAAAAAGGGGCCGCCGTACTCGGCGCGGACACTCCGGCGCAGGGCCTGGCCGCGACGCACGCGGAAGGCGACCTCGCCTTCGGCGCCCCGCACCGGTTCGCGACCGGGGTCACGATCTCCGTTTCCGCGCCGAAAGCGTTCCGTCCCAGCGCGTCCGCGTACCCGCAGAGCCCGCGCGCGGTGGCCTTCGGCATCGAGGTGACGAACGCGGGCGAGGGCACCTACCGGCTCTCCGGCCTGTCCGTCACGGGCGAGGTCGACGGAGAGACCGCCGCGGTCAAACAGGTCGTCGACCCCGTGCAGGGGTACAACGGCATCGCGGACGCGGGCAAGGACGTGGCGCCCGGCCGGTCGGTCCAGCTCAACCTGGCCTTCGCCGTTCCGGACAGGCCGGTGAGGCTGCGCCTTCAGGTGCGGCCCAGCCCTTCGGAGCCTGTCGCCGCGAAGTACTGCGGAAAGGTCTGACGCCGCCGATTCGCTACCGTGTGCGTCATGACCGAGCAGCGACTTTCCCCCGGCGACAAAGCGCCCGACTTCACCCTCCCCGACAGTGAGGGCAACGACGTCAAGCTCAGCGACTTCCGCGGCAATTCGGTCGTCGTGTACTTCTACCCGAACGCCGGCACGCCGGGCTGCACGAAGCAGGCATGCGACTTCCGGGACAGCCTCGCGCAACTCAACGACGCCGGCTACCAGGTGCTCGGCATCTCGCCCGACAAGCCCGCGAAGCTCGCGAAGTTCGTCGAGGCGGAGGGGCTGACCTTCCCGCTGCTGTCCGACACGGAGAAGACCGTCCTCAAGGCGTACAGCGCCTTCGGCGAGAAGAAGAACTACGGCAGGGTCTACGAAGGCGTCATCCGCTCGACGTTCGTCGTCGACCCCGAGGGCAAGATCGCCGTGGCGCAGTACAACGTGCGCGCGACCGGCCACGTCGCGAAGCTGCTGCGGGACCTCTCCCTGGCGTCCTGACGATGACGGGGCTGGAGGGACCCGCACTCAAACTGGGCGGCAGTATCGCCACGCACGCGGCGAAGTCGTGGCTGCAACGACGGCGGAAGAAGACCGAACGCGAGTCCAGCCTCGCCGAACTGGCGGCGGACGAACTCAAAGGGCCGCTGGAACAACGCAAGCTCGAGAATCTGGTGGAGACGATCGGCCTCCAAGTGGCCGAAGAGCTGAAACCGGTCCTCGTCGCACGGTTCTCGACGCTGCCCGAGAACGAGATCACCGCGGCGTTCCTCGCGGTCGAGGACACGCTCGGCAGGGTCGATCTCTCCGATGAAGCCCTCCTGGCGGACGACGCCGACCCGGAACTCCTGGCCCGGCGCGTCCGCGAACAGTTTCCCGCTCGCTCGGCCCTGCTCGCCGGGCGGGCGGCGGATCTGCACGAGCTGGCACTGGATCAGTCTTGCCGCCACCTGGTGATGGTGGTGCGGCACCTGCCGTCGTTCCAGCCGACGACGCTCGCCGAGATCTTGGGACGGCTGACCCGGCAATCGGACCAGCTGGACCAACTCCTCGCGCGGGTCCCGAAGACGAGCCTCACCGCTCCTGCGGGAACCGACCACGACGCGGAGTTCAGGGAGGAGTACCTGAGCCTGCTCGCACGGAAACTGGACAAGCTCGATCTGCTCGGGTTGACCAAGGACGACCAGCCGACGCTGCCGCTGACGGTCGCCTACCTCAGCCTTTCCGTGTCTTCGGAAAGATCGCGCGGCGACGACCGGCCGAAAGACTGGTTCGAGAAGCACCCCGCCCGCCGTGACGGGACGACCATGCGGGCGGAAAGCGCGATCGGTGAGGAGCATCGGACACTGGTCCGAGGCGAAGCGGGTTCCGGCAAGACCACTCTGCTGAACTGGCTCGCGATCAGCGCGGCGGGCGGGCGTTTCACCGGGAAGCTGGCTTCGTGGAACGGATTCGTCCCGTTCCCGATCCGGCTGCGGAGCTTCGCCTCCGGCGAACTCCCCGGCGCCGAACACTTCGTGACTCACGCCGCCCCCACGCTCGCCGGACGGGCACCTGCGAACTGGGCGGACCGCGTGCTGCGAAGCGGAAAGGCGATGATCCTGGTCGACGGCGTCGACGAGGTCGAACCTCCCCGCCGCCGCAAGGTCAAGGACTGGCTCCACGAACTCGGGCTGACCTATCCGGAAGCACGTTTCGTCGTCACCTCCCGGAGCGCAGCGGCCGATCAGCGGTGGCTGTACCAGGAAGGCTTCGGCTCCGTTCTGCTGGAACCGATGAGCGCCAACGACATCCACGCGCTCGTCGACAAATGGTACGAGGCGGCGGTTTCGGTCCGTCCCGAAGAGGATCTCGACGAAGCCCGGCGACGGCTGCTGAGCCAATTGAGCAACCGGCCACATCTGCGCACACTGGCTTCGAGCCCGTTGCTCTGCTCGATGCTGTGCGCGTTGAACTGGGCGCACCGTTCGGAACTGCCGCGCGACCGGATGGACCTGTATCGCAAGGCGTTGTCGATGCTGCTGCACTTGCGCGACACCGCGCGCAGCATCACCGTCCTGCTCACCGAACAGCAGAAACAGATCCTGCTCGGGCATCTCGCCTGGCGGCTCACCTCCAGTGGCAAGGTCGAGCTGCCGAAGGACGAGGTCCTGGAGCACATCGCCTATCGGCTGCGCTGGATCCCGCACGTCGACTACGACGCCGAAGAAGTACTGAACCATCTCCTCGAACGCAGCGGTGTGCTGCGGGAGCCGGTGAACGGCCGGGTGGACTTCGTGCACCGGACCTTCCAGGAGTTTCTCGCCGCGAACGAGGCCACCGAAGCACGCTATCTGGACACCTTGATCGCGAACGCGCATCGGGACACTTGGCGAGAGACCGTGATCATGGCCTGCGGTCACGCCAAACACCATCAGGCCGACAAGCTGCTCACCGAAATCCTCGATCGTGCCGACGCGGAACAGCGGCACACCCGTCGCTTGCGGCTGCTCGCGGCGGCCTGCCTGGAGACGGTCAGCAACGTCGATCCGGCCGTGATCGAACGAGTCGAACAGGTCATCCGAGAGCATCTCGTCCCACCACGAGACCTTCGGGAAACCCAGTCTCTCGCCTCTGTCGGACCCCGGCTTTTGCGCTATCTCCCGGAAAACACCGACGGGCTCAGCGAGGCGGCGGCGGCCGCGGCCGTCCGGGCGGCCACGCTCACCGCGGACGACGACGCCCTGCCGCTTCTGCGCAGCTACGCCCAAGACGGTCGGGAGAAGGTCCAAAAGCAGCTCAGTGAGGCTTGGCAATACTTCGATCCGGAACGCTTCGCCGACGAAGTGCTGGCCGATTCGCCTTTGTGGAACGGCGAGTTCGAAGTCAATGCCGGCAGGCTGGTGCCGTACACGGGAAGGCTTCGCCATCTTGACGCCTTGTCCGTAAGACTCCCCGGCTCCGAGAAACAGTCCGATCTCGGCCTGCTCGCGGACGTCCCCGCTCTTCAGGTAGTCGACCTGGACTTCAACGAAAACGCCGCTGTGGACGTGACCTCGTTGACCGACCACCCGGCGCTGACGGCGGTCAGCTTGCACTTCGCCAAGAAGTACACCGGGCTGCAAGCCCTGAGTTCCTTGGCGGCACTCGAAGAGCTGACCCTCTTCCGGTCCACGCCGTGGCGCGGGCTGGAAGCATTCAGCCGCCTGACGCAGGTGCGTAGCCTGACGCTCGATCACCTGCAGTCAGTCGCAAGTCTCGAAGCCCTCACCGCGATGACCTCACTGACCACGCTCAGTCTGTGGGAGTGTTCTCGTCGCGCACTCGCCGCCACACCGCCGATTCCCGGAATCGACATGTTGAGCCTGCACAGCGAAGTGAAGACCGGAATCACCGCACGGTTGATCGCCGAGACGTTCCCCGGCCTGACCTACCTGTCGGTGACCGCCGTCGACATGACGGATTTGACCCCGCTGGCCGGAATTCCACTGACGTCGCTTCATCTCTCGTACTGCGCTCTGGGCGACCTCGGCCCACTCGCCTCGCACCCCACGCTGAAGGACGTCCTCATCTACGCCGACGACAAGGGGGGCGCGGTGGACGTCAGGCCGTTGGCGGACCTCGACATCACTCTCGTCGCACGACCGAAAGCCCGCATAACCGGACTCGACGAACTCGGGCCCAACGTGCGGATCCTCTGACGGTCAGCCGGCCAGCTTCCTCAGCTCTCCCACCAACGCGCGCAACGCCTTACCCCGATGCGAAGCTTCGTCCTTTTCGGACGGTTCCAGCTCCGCGGAAGTCCGAGTCTCACCCTCGGGCACGAAGATCGGGTCGTACCCGAATCCGTTGGCACCACGACGTTCCCGGATCAGCGAGCCGCGCCATTCCCCGCGCACCACGGTTTCGTCGCCGCCGGGGACGACCAGCGCGGCCGCGCAGACGAAGGCGGCGCCCATGCGCTCGTCGGGGGTGTCGGACAGCTGCGCCAGCACGAGATCCAGGTTCGCCTCGTCGTCGCCGTGCTTTCCCGACCAGCGTGCCGAGAGCACGCCCGGCATGCCGTTGAGCGCGTCGACGGTGATACCCGAATCGTCGGCGATGGCCGGGAGACCGGTCGCGGCGGCCGCGTCCTGGGCCTTCGCGAGCGCGTTGCCTTCGAAGTCCGGCGCGGTTTCGGGCGCTTCGGGGAACTCGGGGACGTCGGCGAGGCCGATGACCTCGACGCCCTCGATCCCTTCGGCGACCAGGATGCGCCGGAGTTCACCCAGCTTCTTCGCGTTGCGGGTGGCGAGGAGCAGCTTGGTCACTTCGCGCCCTTCTTCTTGTCCGGACGCGGCTCGGGAAGCTCGCCGGGATACGGCAACGCGAGGGCTTCGGTCTGGAGACGGGTCAGCTCCTCGCAACCCGCGAGGGCCATGTCCAGCATGGTGTCCAAAGTGGACCGGGCGAAGGTGGCGCCCTCACCGGTGCCCTGCACCTCGATCATGGTCCCGGCGTCGGTGGCGACGACGTTCATGTCGACCTCCGCGCGCGAGTCCTCTTCGTAGGGCAGGTCGAGGCGCACGCGGCCGTCGACGACCCCCACGCTCACCGCGGCGACCGAAGCCGAAAGGGGCTGCGGGTCGGCGAGGCGGCCAGCCGCGCCGAGCCAGGTGACAGCGTCGGCGAGCGCGACGTAGCCGCCGGTCACCGCGGCCGTGCGGGTGCCGCCGTCGGCCTGGATGACGTCGCAGTCGATGACGATCGTGTTCTCCCCCAGCGCCGCCAGGTCGATGCAGGCGCGCAGGGACCGGCCGATCAGCCGGGAGATCTCGTGGGTGCGGCCGCCGACGCGGCCCTTGATGGATTCGCGGTCGCTGCGGGTGTTGGTCGCCGACGGCAGCATCGCGTACTCGGCGGTGACCCAGCCGAGGCCGGAACCGGCCCGCCAGCGGGGGACGCCTTCGGTGACGCTCGCCGCGCACAGCACCCGGGTGTCGCCGAATTCGATCAACACCGAACCCGCGGGCCACCGCTGGAAGCCACGGGTGATCTTGATGTCGCGAAGCTGGTCGTCGTTCCTGCCGTCTTTTCTCGCCACGGCAGCCACTCTAGAACCCCGCGTCAGAGGTCGTAGACGGCGCCCTGCTCGACCAGCTCGGCCGCGGGGAACGCGACGGCCGCCTCGGCGAGGACCGCGTCGCGGTCGGTCCAGGGCGCGACGTGGGTGAGCAGCAGCCGCCCGACCCCGGCCTTGCGTCCCAGCTCCCCCGCTTCCTTGCCGGACAGGTGGACGCCGGCGGGCCGGTCGGGCGAGTCGGTCCACGACGCTTCGGACAGCAGGACGTCGACGCCGCCCGCGAGATCGGCCAGGGTGTCGCAGACGCCGGTGTCCCCGGTATAGGCGAGGGTCTTGCCGCCGTGCGCGAACCGCAGGCCGAAGGCCGGGGTCGGATGGTCGACCGGGACCGCGGTGACCTCGAACGGCCCGATCTTCATGGGCTCGGCCCGCAGGACGTCGAAGGCGAAGACGTCCGAGAGATCGGTGGTCGCCCGCTCGTCCTCGTTCGCCGCGTACGCGTAAGTGAGCCGCTCCCGCACGTCCGACGGCCCGTACACCGGCAGCCGCCGCGGCCTAGCCGGGTACGGCAGCGCGGGGTGGTAGCGCCGCAGCACGGTGAGCGCGCTGACGTCGGCGCAGTGATCGGGGTGCAGGTGCGACAGGATCAGCGCGTCCAGGTCGAACGGGTCGCGCAGCGCCTGAAGCCTGGCGAGCGTCCCGTTGCCGAGTTCGAGCCCCAGGACGAACCCGTCCGCCTCGATCAGGTAGCCGGACGCGGCGGCGTTGGGCCCGGGGATGCTGCCGGAGCAGCCGAGGATCGTGAGACGCACTGTGACACCTTAAGCACGGAATCGGCGATTTAGGCGCTGGTGGGAGCCAGCACACCCGGAGCGAAGCCCATGAACCGCTGAGCGAGTCTGGTGAACGGCTCGGCGGATCCGGTGGCGACGAACTCGTGCCGCGGCGGGGTGTCGCGCTCGGCGAGGAGGTCGGCCTCGGTGAGGACGCGCACGAGGTCACGCGCGGTCTCCTCGGCGCTGGACACCAGCGTGACGTCCTGGCCCATGACGATCTGCAGCACCCCGGACAGCAACGGGTAGTGCGTGCAGCCCATGACCAGCGTGTCGACCTGCGCGTCCAGCAGTGGTTCGAGATAGCCCTGTGCGAGCCCGAGCACCTGGCGCCCGGTGGTGATCCCGCGTTCGACGAAGTCCACGAACCGCGGGCACGCGACGCTGGTGATCTCGACATCCTGCGCGGCGGTGAAGGCGTCGTCGTAGGCGCGCGACCGCACGGTGCCCTCGGTGCCGATCACGCCGATGCGGCCGGAGCGCGTCGCGGACACGGCCCGGCGCGCGGCCGGGAGGACGACCTCGATCACGGGGACGTCGTAGCGCTCCCTCGCGTCGCGAAGGCAGGCGGCGGAGGCGGTGTTGCAGGCGATGACCAGTGCCTTCACCCCGCCTTCGACGATGTCGTCCAGCGCTTCCAGCGCGTACTGGCGCGCGGTGGCGATGGGTAGCGGACCGTACGGGTTGCGGGCGGTGTCGCCGACGTAGCGCAACTGCTCACCGGGCAGCTGTTCCAGGATCGCCCTGGCGACGGTGAGCCCGCCCACTCCGGAATCGAAGACGCCGATGGGGGCGTCGGCGCTCGGCTTGGTCACACGGCGAGGCTACCGGGACCGGTCGCTTTCCTGGCTTGGGACCTGTCCACCCGCGCCATCAACCAGGCCGCGAAGACCCCGGACAGCGCACCGAACAGGTGGCCTTGCCACGAGACGTTCGGATCACCCGGCAGCAGTCCCCAGAGCATCCCGCTCCAGATGCCGAGCAGCACCACGGCCACCAGGATCTGCCCGACAGCGCGGTTGAAAATGCCTCGGACCAGCAGGAACGCGAGCCAGCCGAAGGCGACGCCGGACGCTCCGACGGTCACCGTGCCGCCCGGCGAGATCAGCCAGACACCGACGCCGGAAAGCACCCAGATGATCGCGGTGACCAGCACCCACCGGCCGATGCCCGCGGACATCGCGAGGAAGGCGAACACCAGCACCGGGACGGTGTTGGAGAACAGATGCCCCCAGCCCGCGTGCAGCAACGGCGCCCAGAGCACGCCGTCGAGCCCGGAGAGGTCACGGGCGAGGATGCCGCCCTGGTCGAGGTCGGCGGGCAGCACGACGTCGACCAGCTCGACCAGGTAGAGCAGCACGGTGAAGGCCAGTGCGACGATCGCCGCGGCCCTCGGGTTCGGCGGCAGGACGCGTTTGGCCGGATCCGTACCGGACGGCTCGCTCGCCGGGGCCGGCAGGGGAGGCAAAGTGGTCACCTCCACAGGCTACGACGGCGAACGGCGAGATCGCCTCCGTGAGAACCCTGATTTGTCGGTGGGCGCCGTTACGGTCGATCACATGGGGATTCCTTCTTCCGAGCACGTCGACGTGCCCGCCTACCTCGCGCGACTCGGCCTCGAGCACGAGCCGCCGAGCCGCGACGCGCTCTTCCGGCTGCACGCGGCCCATGTGGAGCGGGTGCCATACGAGGATTTCGAGGTCCAGCTGGGCCGGGTGACGTCCCTGGACCCGGCGGTGTCGTTCGGCCGGATCGCCGCCGGCCGCGGCGGCTACTGCTATCACCTCAACGGCGCGTTCTCGGCACTGCTGCGGGCGCTCGGCTACCAGGTCACCCGGCATCCGAGCGGGGCACAGATGGCGGGCGCGCGGTCCGGGATCCACCTCAACCACCTGGCGCTGACGGTGACCGGGCTGCCGGAGGAACCCGACGCCGGCTGGCTGGTCGACGTCGGGCTCGGTGACGGCGTCCACGAGCCGCTCCCGCTGCGTGAGGGCGAGTACAAACAGGGGCCGCTGGTGTTCCGTATACGGCTCTCGGAGGTCACTCCCGGCGGCTGGCGGCTCGATCACGATCCGCAGGGCAGTTTCGTCGGGATGGATTTCGCGCCGGAGGCGGCCGTGATGGCCGACTTCGCCGAGAAGCACGTCGAGCTGTCCACGTCCGAGGATTCCGGTTTCGTCCGCACGCTGGTGGTGCAGCGGCGCGACGCGGAGGGAGTGGATTCGCTGCGCGCGCTGACCTTGAGCGGTCTGCCGGGCGGCAAGACCGTGCTGGAATCACCGGCCGAGTGGTGGGCGGCGATCGAGGACGTCTTCGGCGTGCCGCGCGGCGGTTTCACCGGTGAGGAACAGGACAGGCTGTGGCGGCAGGCCGTCGCCCAGCACGAACGTCACACCGCGGGAGGGAGTGAGGCCTTGCCCAGCGCGTAGTCCACGGCCGCTTCGGCATGCAGCCTGGTGGGGGGGGGGGGAAGGTGGGCACCGGGCTGTCCTCGGGGCCGACGAGCAGCTCGATCTCCGTGCAGCCGTAGATGACGCCCTCCGCGCCCTCCTCGACGAGCCTCGCGATGACCTCGCGGTACCGCTCACGGGAGTCTTCGGTGACGACGCCGTGGACGAGTTCGTCGTAGATGACCCCGTGCACCGTCTTGCGGTCCTCTTCGCCGGGCACGAGCACGTCGAGGCCGTGCGCGGCGAGGCGTTCGCGGTAGAACGGCTGGGCCATGGTGAAACCGGTGCCCAGGAGCCCGACACGCTCGACGCCCGCGGCCTTGATCGCGGTCGCCGTGGTGTCGGCGAGGTGCAAGAGCGGCACGCCCAGGCCGTCGACGAGCTGGTCGGCGACCTTGTGCATCGTGTTGGTGCAGAGGACGACGAAGTCCGCTCCGGCGGCTTCGAGCGCGAGGGCGGCGCGGTTCAGTTCCCGCCCGGCGTCGTCCCAGCGGCCTTCGGCCTGCATCGCTTCGATCTCGGCGAAGTCCACGGAGTACAACACGGTGCGCGCGGAGTGATACCCGCCGCGCAACTCGCGGACGCGTTCGTTGACCAGCCGGTAGTACTCGGCCGACGATTCCCAGCTCATCCCGCCCAGCAACCCGATGACCTTCATACCCGCCATCGTGCCAGCGTCGCCCTTGCGCTGGGTCTCGTGAGTGGTAAGGACGGTTCTAACCGTCCTTACCACTCACGAGGGGACCTGGACCAGCCTTAACGTGCCGTTGCCGGCGTTCTGGTGTCCGTGAAGGCCTCCTTCCCTACCTTCAGGGTAGGGAAGGAGGCCTTCACGGACTCACGACCAATGCCGCCACATTCAATAAGTGCCTGAGACACCCTTGGCCCTGACCGTCCTTACCACTCACGAGGCCAGGGTGACGCGGATCAGGCCCAGAGCTGCCCGTCGAGCCTTTCGGCCGCTTCGTCGAGCGAGCCGGAGTACGCGCCCGTCGAGAGGTACTTCCACCCCGCGTCAGCGACCACGAAGGCCACATCGGCGGGCTTCCCCGCGGCGGCGGCCTTCTCGGCGACGGCCAGCGCCGCGTGCAGCACGGCACCCGTCGAGATCCCCGCGAAGATGCCTTCGTGCTCCAGCAGCTCGCGGGTCCGGCGAAGCGCGTCGTACGCGCCGACGGAGTACCGGCCGTTGAGCACGCTCGCGTCGTAGAGCTCCGGCACGAAACCTTCGTCGAGGTTCCGCAGGCCGTACACCAGCTCGCCGTAGCGTGGTTCGGCCGCGATGATCTGCACGTCCGGCTTCACCTCGTGCAGGTAGCGCCCGACACCGACCAGGGTGCCGGTGGTGCCGAGACCGCCGACGAAATGCGTCAGGGTCGGCAGGTCCTTGAGCAGTTCGGGCCCGGTGCCGCGGTAGTGCGCGTCGGCGTTGGCCGGGTTGCCGTACTGGTAGAGCATCACCCAGTCCGGGTTGGCCTCGGCCAGTTCCTTCGCCCGGCGCACGGCCTCGTTGGACCCGCCGGCGGCCGGGGAGAAGACGATCCGCGCGCCGTACGCCTGCAGCAACTGCTTGCGCTCGGTCGAGGTGTTCTCCGGCATCACGCACACCAGGCCGTAGCCCTTGAGCTTCGCGGCCATCGCGAGCGCGATCCCGGTGTTGCCCGACGTCGGCTCCAGGATCGTGGAGCCGCGCCGGAGCGTGCCTTCGCGTTCGGCGGCCTCGATCATCGCCAGCGCGGGGCGGTCCTTGATCGAACCGGTCGGGTTGCGGTCCTCCAGCTTCGCCCACAACCGCACGTCATGGGTGGGCGAAAGCCGGGGAAGGCCGACCAGCGGCGTGCCGCCGAGCGCGTCGAGCAGCGACTCGAAGCGAGCCATCGATCAGCCACCGGCCACGGCGGGCAGGATGGTCAGGGTGTCGCCGTCCTTGACCTCGGCCTCGAGCCCGCCGGAGAAACGGACGTCCTCGTCGTTGACGTAGACGTTGACGAAGCGGTGCAGCTTCTCTTCCTTGACCAGGCGGGCCTTGAGGCCGCCGTGGCGGGACTCGATGTCGTCGATCACCTCGAGCACGGTCTTGCCGGTCGCCTCGACGGACTTCTCGCCGTCGGTGTGCGTACGCAGGATGGTCGGGATGGACACGGTCACGGCCATGGTTTTCTACCTCCGGTGGGTTCTCTGCTACGCAGACGTTCTGTTCGGGCCGGGTTATTCCCAGGCCCGGGTTCAGCCGATGATCTCGACGGGCTCCTCGGTGATCTCCCCGTCCACGATCCGGTACGACCGGAACTGGTGCGAATCGGGGTCCTTGGTGGAAACGAGCACGTAGTGCGCGTCGGGTTCCGAGGCGTACGAGACATCGGTTCGGGACGGATAGGCGTCAGTCGCGGTGTGCGAGTGGTAGATGACGACGGGCACCTCGTCGTTGGCGTCCATCTCGCGGTAGAGCTTGAGCAGATCACCCGAGTCGAATTCGTAGAACGTCGGCGAGCGCGCCGCGTTCAACATGGGGATGTACCGCTCGGGGCTGTCCGATCCCTCGGGACCGGCGATCACCCCGCACGCCTCGTCGGGATGGTCACGACGGGCATGGGCGACGATCTCGTCGACGAGTTCACGGCGGATCCGGAGCACGTCGCCCATCTTAGGTGCTGGACGGGGCCGGTCCACACTCTGAGATCGCCGCCACTCATACCCGCGTTTGGTCCTCTGGATGCGGTCCTTGCACACGCAAGGACCGCATCCAGAGGACGAAACGCGTGGTCAGGAGAACGCTTCGGGCCAGACGTCGCGGTACGCGCGCATGTCCCCCGCCGAAGTGGCCGAAAGCACGCCGTGCACCATCGCGCGCCCGAAGACCCGCGCGGCCGCCGAGCACAGTGTGTCCAGCACCAACGCGCGCCGCGCCGCCGCGACGGGACCCGCGCCGCCGGGGAGTTCCCGATCGCCGGTCGCCAGCGCGAACACCGTGTCGCCGTCGAACATCGTGTGCGCGGGCCGCACGGCCCTGGCGAGACCGTCTTGCGCGGCCACCGCGAGCCGCCGCGCCTCCGCCTTGGACAGCGCCGCGTCGACCGCGACCACGCCGATGGTCGTGTTGAGCCCCGCCGCCTTCGCCTCGACGTCACCAGGCCGATCGGGCCAGCGGACGCCGAACTCGCCGTCGACCTCGTGGTCCGCCGCGTACGCGCGCCCCGTCGAGAGATCCACGGCCTCGCCGGCGGCGTTCACGGCGGCGACGACGCCGACGGTGAACTCCCCGACCTTCTCCGAGGCCGTCCCGATCCCGCCTTTGAGTGATCCCGCCTTCGCCCCTGCGCCCGCACCGACGGTCCCGAGCGCGACCGGACCCCCGACGGCCGCTTCGCAGGCCGCATAACCGAAGGAGGCGTCCGGACGGTTGCCCCACTCGCTGCGCGGCAGGTCGAACAGCACCGCGGCGGGCACGATCGGCACCACCTCGTGCGGTTCGGTTCCCACCGGGATGCCCAGGTTCCGCTCGGCGAGCCAGCGCATGACGCCGTCCGCGGCGGCCAGGCCGTACGCGCTCCCGCCGGACAGGCAGATCGCGTTGACGTGCTGGACCAGGTTCTCCGGCTCCAGCAGGTTGGTCTCGCGCGTTCCGGGCGCGCCGCCGCGCTGGTCGACGGCCCCGACCGCGCCGCCGGGGACCAGCACGACCGTCGTCCCGGTCGCCCAGCCGTCGCCGACCCGCTCGTGATGCCCGACCAGCACCCCCGGGACGTCGGTGATCATGACGTCAGCGACTGGATGAGGGTCTCCTGCACCCAGGTCAGCCAGTGGTAGACGCCGAGATGCGGCGCGCGGGGATCGTCCTCGGGCAACTCGTCGGGCATGTCCTCGGTGACGTCGAGCGCGGTGCCCAGCGCCAGCCGGACGTCGTTGAGCGCGCCCAGCCACGCGTCGGCCTGCTCGAAGGTCAGCCGGACGTTCCCGCCGTCACGCGGCAGGGTGTCCAGCACGATCTTGGCGACGCCGACCTTCTTGTCCAGGAGCTCGGGCTCGTGGATCGACCGCATCGCGGCGGCCGAGTCGATGTCCTCGCGGGTCGGGTTGTCCGGGTCCAGCTTGTGGAAGTCCGGCAGCAGCCGGGACAGGACCGGGTCGTCCGGCGATTCGGTCGGGCCCATCCGGATGCCGGTCAGTTCGGCCAACTCGTCCTGCGGCGCCTCTTCGGCGCGCGCGGTGAGCATGTCCTCCAGCTGGCTGACCAGGCCCCGCAGCACCGCGGCCTCCTGCTGCTCGAACCCCGCGACGATGGTGTCGCCCTTGCGGCGCCATCCGTTCATGAAGGCTGCTCCATGGTGGCCCAGAGGCCGGCCGCGTGGAGTTTCGCGACGTCGGTCTCCACCTTCTCCTTGGAACCGGACGACACGATCGCCTTGCCCTTCTGGTGCACGTCGAGCATCAGCTTCGTCGCGTGGTCCCGGCTGTAACCGAACAGCTTCTGGAACACGTACGTCACGTACGACATGAGGTTCACCGGATCGTTCCAGACGACCGTCCGCCAGGGTTTGTCCTCAGAGACGACCTCTACTCCCTGTGGATCAACCTGCGTCTGCTCGGATGCGACAGGCGTGGACATGCACTCCATGGTGTCACGGGCCCGTTCCGGTATGGGCTGGCAGGTCCGGCCATGTGGGTGAATAGGCTGATGCCATGGGTTTCCCCGAGGCGGCCACTGGCGCCAGCACCGCGCTGCTCACCGACCACTACGAGCTGACCATGCTGGCCAGCGCCCTGTCCGACGGGACGGCGGACCGGCCGTGCGTCTTCGAGGTCTTCGCACGTCGTCTGCCCGACGGCCGCCGCTACGGCGTCGTCGCGGGTACCGGGCGGGTCCTCGACGCGATCGCCGACTTCCGGTTCACCGACGCCGAGCTGAGCCAGCTGGAAGCGACGGCCGTCGTCGACGACGCCACCCTTTCGTGGCTCGCGGACTACTCCTTCTCGGGGAACATCGACGGTTACCCCGAGGGCGAGCTCTACTTCCCCGGTTCCCCGATCCTGACCGTCACCGGCTCCTTCGGCGAGGCCGTCGTGCTGGAGACGCTGATCCTCTCGATCCTCAACCACGACAGCGCGATCGCGTCCGCCGCGGCGCGGATGTCCGGTGCCGCGCACGGCAGGCCGATCATCGAGATGGGTGGCCGCCGCACGCACGAGTACGCCGCCGTCTCCGCCGCGCGGGCCGCGTACCTCGCCGGCTTCGCCACGACCTCCAACCTCGAAGCCGGCCGCCGCTACGGGATCCCGACGCGGGGCACCGTCGCGCACGCCTTCATGTTGCTGCACGACAGCGAGGAACAGGCGTTCCGCGCGCAGGTGGACAAGATGGGCACCGACACCACGCTCCTGGTGGACACCTACGACATCACCAAGGGCATCGAAACGGCCGTCCGGGTGGCCGGGACCGAACTGGGCGCGATCCGCATCGACTCCGGCGACGTGGGCCCGCTGGCGCGCAAGGCCCGCGAGCAGCTGGACGCTCTCGGCGCCAAGGACACCCGCATCGTGGTGTCGGGCGACCTCGACGAGCACGCCATCGCGGCGTTGCGCGCGGAACCCGTCGACGCGTACGGCGTCGGGACCTCGGTCGTCACCGGTTCCGGCGCGCCGACCGCGGGGATGGTCTACAAGCTCGTCGAGGTGGACGGCAGGCCGGTCGCCAAGCGCAGCGCGCACAAGGAATCCCGCGGCGGCCGGAAATCCGCGCTGCGACGGCACCGCGAGACCGGCACCGCCGTCGAAGAGGTGATCTGGACGGCCGCCTCGCAGGTCCCGGAACAGGGACCGAACGACCACGAATTGCAGATTCCGCTGGTCCGGGACGGCCGGACGGTGGATGATTTGCCCACGCTGGACGACGCGCGCCAGCGGCTTCGGCGGGCGCTGGTGAGCCTTCCGTGGGAAGGCCTCAAACTCTCGCACGGGGAGCCCGCCATCCCGACCGTATTCGTCTGAAGAGAACTCAGGAGCAACACATGGGGACCGCCTTGATCGTGGTCGATGTGCAGAACGACTTCTGCGAAGGCGGGTCGCTCGGCCTGCCCGGCGGCGCCGCCGCCGCCGAAGCGATCTCCAAGCAGGCCGCGGAAGGCGGTTACGCGCACGTCGTCGCCACTCGCGACTACCACATCGACCCGGGCGATCACTTCAGCGAGACACCGGACTTCAAGGACAGCTGGCCGCGTCACTGCGTCGCGGGCACTTCCGGCGCGTCGTTCCACCCCGCGCTCGACGTGGTCCCGATCAGCGAGGTCTTCTCCAAGGGCGAGTACACCGCCGCGTACTCCGGCTTCGAAGGCAACGCGCGCGACGGCAAGACGCTCGACGCGTGGCTGAAGGAGCACGACGTCACCGAGGTCGACGTCGTCGGCATAGCGACCGACTTCTGCGTCCGCGCGACGGCGCTCGACGCGGCGAAGGCCGGTTTCAAGGTCCGGGTGCTGCTTGACCTCACGGTCGGCGGCTCGCAGCCGACCGTTGACGCCGCGCTCAAGGACTTCGACGAGGCGGGCGTGACCTACACCGGAAAGGCGCCGGTCCCGGCCGCATGATCCAGCACGACCTCCAGGACACCCTGATCGAAAACCGGCTCGTCGCGATCTTGCGGGCCGCGGAAGCGAGCCGGTTCGCCGACGCCGCCACGGTGCTGCACGCGGCGGGCGTGCGAGTGCTCGAAGCGGCGTTGACCACGCCGGGCGCCACGGACGCCATCGCGACCATCCGCAAGAAGCTCGGCGACGACGCGCATATCGGCGCCGGCAGCGTGCGCGAGGTGTCCGATGTGGACAAATCGGCGGACGCCGGCGCGACCTTCCTGGTCACGCCGACGGTGAACCCGCTGGTCATGGAGCGCGCGCACGAACGCGGGCTGCCGGTGATCTGCGGCGCGCTGACCCCGACCGAGATCGACCAGGCGTGGCGTCTCGGCGCGGCGGCGGTGAAGGTCTTCCCGATCGCGGCCGTCGGCGGGATCGCCTACCTGCGGGCGGTCCGGGCGCCGATGCCGGACATCCCGCTGGTGCCGACGGGCGGCGTGCACCTGGCCGACGTCGCGAAGTACCTCGAGTCGGGCTCGATCGCCGTCGCGGCCGCCACGCCGCTGGTCGGTGACGCGCTCACCTCGAAAGGGTCGCTGACAGATCTGGCGACCCGCGCGAGTGAGTTCGTCGCGGCGGCCGCGAAGTACGTCTCACGCACCTGACGCATTTCGTCCTCTGGATGCGGTACTTGCGTGTGCAAGGACCGCATCCAGAGGACGAAATGCGGCTTAGGGCTTCTTCTTGCCGTACGGGTCGCAGCGCGCGGTCCCGAGGTAGATGTCGCCCTTCGCCGGACCGCCGCCCTGCGGGAACAGCTTGATGTGCAGCATGTGCGTCACGAGGCTCCCGTCGGGCGGCGTCGGCGTGACGGTCTCGTTGACCGTGAGCGACGCCAGCGCCGTCCCGCCCTTGCCGCCCGCGATGGTCAGCCGGTAGTTCTGCGGGATGTTCTCCGGCAGAGTGAACCCGGTGACGTCGCCGAACTCGATGTAGCCGAGGCTGCCGTCCTCGGTGGTGCTGCACTTCGCCATGAACGTGCGAACCTTGATCACCGGACCGCCGAACCGCTTGAGCAGGGTGGTCTCGAACCGCCGCCCGGCCGCCTCGCCGACGGCCACCTCGCCGTTCCGGCCGCAGCGCGACTCACCCCCGCTGAACCGGGCGAAGTCGCCGACGACGCCGCCCTGGGTCTTCGCGGTCAAGGGACCGTCGACGTCGCACGGCGCGAGTTCGCCCGTGACCACGTGCTCGTCGCCGATCTCCACGTCGAGCGATCCGACCGACGCGGCCGCCGTCGCGGGGGCGGGCCCGGCCGACGCGACCGCCGGACCTCCCGCCACCAGCGCCCCGGTCAGCATCGTCACCGACAACAGCCTCGAAACGGGTTTCCTCATGTCCGGCAGCCTCCACCAACCACCGGTCCCGTGCAGGGTCATGCCACCCGGACGAGTGGACGCGCGATGACCGTGAGGTGGCCGACATTCGGTCCGCGACCCGTCTTCTGACGTTAACCTCGGTTCACATTCGTGTACTCATAGGAGGTCTGAGTGTCTTCGCTGTCTGTGACCGGCACCCGTCCGGTTCTCGCCGACCTCGTTCCCGGCGCACTGGTCCGTGACGCGGTCCTGGTCGCCGGTGGTGCCGCCCTGACCGGCGCGGCCGCGCAGATCCTGATCCCGGTGCCCGGCTCCCCGGTGCCGATGACCGGCCAGACGTTCGCCGCCCTGCTGGTCGGCGCCGCGCTCGGCTGGAAGCGCGGCGCGCTGTCGATGGCGCTGTACCTCGCCGTCGGCGCGGCCGGATTCGGCTGGTTCCAGAACGGTTCTTCCGGCCTGTTCGGCGCAAGCGCCGGCTACATCGTCGGCTTCGTGCTCGCGGGCGCGCTGGTCGGCGCGCTCGCCGGCCGCGGCGGGGACCGCACGCCGCTGCGCACGGCGGGGACGATGGTGCTGGGCAACCTCGCCATCTACTCGGTCGGCGTGCCGTGGCTGATGGCGTCGACCGGCTTCGGCCTGTCGACCGCGCTCGAAAAGGGTGTCGTGCCGTTCCTGATCGGTGACGCGCTGAAGATCGCCGTCGCGGCCGCGCTGCTTCCGGGCACCTGGGCGCTGGTCTCGCCTCTCCTTGAAGACAAGCACGGCCGCAAGGAGTCGTGACCGGTCCTTTCATAGCCCCACGAGCTGCAATGAAAGGTCCCTTCCTTGCAAAATTCGCAAGGAAGGGACCTTTCATTGCACGGGGCGGACGATCTTGACGGTGCCCCCGGCTATCGTCTTGTCCCGTGCCCTCCCGTGCTGATTTCCCCGGTGTCCTCGAACTCCTGACCCACGCGGTCGAGTCCGTGGGCGGTGCCGAGCGCGAGGGCCAGGTCAAGATGGCGGACGCCGTGGGCCGCGCCATCCGCACCGGCGAGCACCTGGCCGTCCAGGCGGGCACAGGTACCGGGAAGTCGTTGGCCTATCTCGTTCCCGCGATCCGGCACGCGGTCGAGAAGGAGGCCACGGTCGTGGTCTCCACGGCCACCATCGCCCTGCAGCGCCAGCTCGTCGACAGGGATCTCCCCCGGCTGGCGAAGGCGCTGAAGAAGCCCCTCGGCCGCGAGCCCACCTTCGCGATCCTCAAGGGCCGCCGTAACTACCTCTGCCTCCACCGGCTCGATTCCGGCGCCCCGGACGAGCCGGAGGATCAGCAGTTGTTCGACCCGTTCGCCGTCTCCCGGCTCGGCAAGGAGGTCACGCGGCTGCGGGAATGGTCGTCCGACACCGAAACCGGTGACCGCGACGAGCTGGTCCCTGGCGTCTCGGACCAGGCGTGGCGCCAGGTGTCGGTCACCGCCAAGGAATGCCTGGGCGCCTCGCGCTGCCCCATCGGCACGGACTGTTTCGCCGAGCGGTCCCGCGCCGAGGCGGGCAAGGCCGACGTCGTCGTCACCAACCACGCGCTGCTGGCGATCGACGCGCTGCAGGGCTACCAGGTGCTCCCCGAGCACGACCTGGTGATCATCGACGAGGCGCACGACCTCGTGGACCGCGTGACGTCCGTGGCGACCGGAGAGCTGACCAGCGGCATGGTCTCCGCCGCCGCCCGGCGCTGCGGGAAACTGGTCGACGACGAGGTGGCCGACCAGTTGCTGGAGGCGAGCGACGGGCTGGCCCTGATCCTCGACGACCTGCCGTCCGGCCGGATGGATTCGCTGCCGCAGGCCCTCACCGGCGCGATCCCCGCGGTCCGCGACGCCGCGCATCGCTGCCTCACCGCGCTCGGCAAGGACCGCAAGGAGGACGTCGACGAGGCCACGGCCCGCAAGCTGGCGCGGTCGCTGCTCGAAGAGGTCCACGACACCGCGGTCCGGCTGCTCGAGGCCTTCGACGACGACAAGGCGCATCAGCGCGACGTCGTCTGGCTGACCGGGGACCGCTTCTCCACGAACCCTCGCCCGCCCGCGCTGAAGGTCGCTCCGCTGGGTGTCGCCGGTCTGCTGCGGGAGCGGGTCTTCAACCAGCACACGACCGTCCTCACCTCGGCGACGCTGACCCTGGGCGGCACGTTCGACACCATGGCCCGCCAATGGGGTCTCCCGCCCGGCGGCGCCAGGGTCGAGAAGGCACCGGGCGCGGCGACGGACAAGGCCGCCCCCGCCGACAGCGACGACGTCGACGGCCCGAAGTGGACGGGCCTCGACGTCGGCTCCCCGTTCGACCACAAACGCAACGGAATCCTCTACCTGGCCAAGCATCTGCCGCCGCCGGGCAGGGACGGCTTGCAGCCCTCGACCATGGACGAGCTGGCCGAGCTGATCGAGGCCGCGGGCGGGCGCACACTCGGCCTGTTCTCCTCGATGCGCGCGGCGAAGCAGGCCACCGAGGAGATGCGGGAGCGGCTCGACCTGCCGATCCTCTGCCAGGGTGACGACGCCACCGGCCTGCTGGTGCAGAAGTTCTCCGAGGACGCGCGCACCTGCCTGTTCGGCACGCTTTCGCTGTGGCAGGGCGTCGACGTGCCCGGCCCGTCGCTCCAGCTCGTGGTGGTCGACAGGATCCCGTTCCCCCGCCCGGACGACCCGGTCTCCTCGGCCCGGCAGCGAGCCGTGGAAGCCAGAGGCGGCAACGGTTTCCTCACCGTCGCGGCCACGCACGCGGCGCTGCTGCTCGCACAGGGCACCGGACGGCTGCACCGCTCGGTCAGCGACCGCGGCGTCGTGGCGATCCTTGATTCGCGGCTGGCCACCGCCCGCTACGGCGGATTCCTGCGCGCCTCGCTGCCGCCGTTCTGGCCGACCATGGATCCGAAGGTCGCCCGCGACGCGCTGCGCCGCCTCGACGCCGCCGCCCCGGCCTGAGTGGCCTGGAACACGGCCGAGTACCGTTAACGGAACGCCGAAGACAGGGAGAACCGGTTGTCCCACGAGTCGCCCAACGCACAATCCCGGACCGTCAGCGTCGATGACACCGGAGTGCGGCGCCAGCTCGCGGACGGAAGCGAGGAAGCCGTCACGTGGTCCGAGCTGTCCGCGGTGGTGGTCAGAGTGATCCCTGAAGGCCCGTGGAAGGAAGACGTCTTCTTCATGCTCGCCGGCGCCGACGGGAAGGGCACCGCGATCCCCAGCGGCGACCCGGCCGCCGACGCGCTGATCGAGCGGTTGCAGACGCTGCCCGGCTTCGACAACGAGAAGTTCATCGAGGCCATGACCACCGACGCCGACGAGGCGTACGTGGTCTGGAGTGCCGAAGGCCACCCGGCCAAACACTGAGCCCAAGTGCAATGAAGGGGCCTTTCATAGCAAATTTTGCTATGAAAGGCCCCTTCATTGCACGCGAGGGAGGGCTTACTCGACCGGGAAGCTCTCCGTGACCGGGATGCCCTTCTTCAACGTCCGGCTCACCGTGCACAGTCTCTCGATGGCGCGGTCCACCGCCCCCGCGAGCGCCTCGCGCTCCTCAGCGGCGAGCGAGGACACGTTGACGTCGAAAGCCACGTGGACGGCGTCAAGCTCCGAAGCGCCTTCCCGCTGGTCCGCCGTCACGCCGACCCGGAACTTCGAGTCCTCCCCGATCCGGCGCGTGATGAGGTTCTCGGCGGTGACGGCCGAGCAGCCCGCCGCCGCGATCTGCAGCAGTTCGGCGGGCGAGAAGGCGCCCTCGGCGCCCTTGCGGCCGATCACGACCTCGGCACCGCGTTCGTTGCGGCCGATGAAGCGGTGCTCACCGTCGCGCTGGACTTCCAAAGACACGGTTTCCCTTTCAGTGTCCGTAGGCGAACCCGCGTCCGCCATCGACGTCGGCAGGACGCGGCCTGGTCTTTCTCTTTCAGAGTGGCGGCAGCCTGGGGGCGATCTCGCCGGCCAGCCGTTCCGCGGCCGGGCACATCTCCTGCGGCTGCTTGACCTTGTCCGCGACGTAGATCTCCACCGTCTCGATCATGGCACGACCGTTGCCGGCGAAGGTCCGATGCGGAATCTCGGCCTGACAAGCCTTCCACTCGGCCGAGACCTCGACGAAGGCTTCCCGCGATCCGAGAGCGACCCGTCTGCCGTCGTCCTCCAACGGCGCCCGCTCTCGTTCGAACCGGATCGTCACCTCGGTCTCGCGATGGTTCCAGGAGCACTCCCAGTTGCCGAACACCGGATTAGGCGCGGCCGGACCGCCGACGATCGCCTGGGGCAGATCCCCGCCCAGCGCGCAGGCGTCGAGACTCCCGAGCGAACCGGCGGGAAAGGGAGCGGGACGCCGTTCGACCGGCTCCCGGTTCAGCACGCTCACCGCGTGCGTGGCCACCGGATCGACGTAGTCGCAGAGTTGCGCGTGCCAATTCCGGATGTGCCGGGCGTGCACCCATACCTGGTTGCCGTCCGGCAGCGGGATACCCCGTGCGCACTTGTCTTCGGAGTCGCTCGGGATCTCGCGCACGATCAGCCGCCCTGGCATCGGCTTGTCCAGCAACGGCGACGTCGGCGTCGTCAGTTCGAGCCGGATGTCGACGATGTCCTCCTTGTCGGGGCTCAGGCGCAGGAGGACGCCGCAGGCGTTGAAGTTGCCGGTGGCGCTGTCCAGTTCAGGGGTCCCGAGATGGTTCAGCACGGACGGGTCCACGAGCGCACAAGGATCCGCCGTCCGCCGGTCTCCGACCAGTTCGGACGGCGGGCCCGCCGCGATCGACGCGGGTTCTCTCGTGGCGTAGAGCAGGCCCCCGGTCAGCATCAGGACCGCCGCGACGGCCGCGATCGCGATGGCGCGCTTGGTCACCCGGAAACGTCGCGTCCGCACGGGTACGGCGACGTCCGCGACCTCGGACAGCAGCTCGGCGGCGCGGACGGCGTCCGGCCGCCCGGCGGGTTTGCGCCGCAGCAGTTCCATCAGCGCGGGCGCCAGCGGTCCCGCCCGGCGGATCGGTTCCAGCGTGTACGACGTCGCCCGCCGGAGCTGGACGAACGGACCGACGCTCGCGTCTCCCCACACCGACGTGCCCTCGACGGCGGCGAACAGTGTCGCGCCCAGCGAGAACACGTCCGCCGCGGCACCCGCCTGCCGTCCCTCGGCCATCTCCGGCGCGACGTAGCCGGGCGTCCCGACGTCGAGGCCGCCGCCGGTGCGGGTCACCTCCGCCCACTGCGCGATGCCGAGGTCGGTGAGTTTGGCCGTACCGTCGTCGGCCACCAGGACGTTGCCCGGTTTGAGGTCGCGGTGGACCATGCCCTTCTCGTGCATCGCCGCGAGCGCCGCGGCGAGCTGGACCCCGATCTTGGCCACCTTGCCGGGTGGCAGCGGCCCGTCGGCGTCGATGACGTCGGCGAGGCTGCGCGAGGGCAGGTACTCCATGACGAGCCAGCGATCGTCACCGTCGATCACGGCGTCGAAGACGGTGACGACGTTCGGGTGATGCAGGCCCGCGCCGATCCGTGCCTCGCGCCGGATCTGGCCGCTGTCCCCGGCCTGTGAGCGTTTGAGGGCGACGACCCGGCCGAGGTCCAGATCGGTGGCACGCCAGACCACACCCATGCCCCCGGCGCCGATCCGCTCCTCCAAGCGATAGCGCCCGGCGATCAGCCGGTCACCCATGCGGGGAGTATAGGAGGCTAAGCCCTTTGGGCTATGACCGTGACTGTTCCGGGATCGACTTCGGTGAACCCGGCGTCCCGGACCGCGACGACGCCGTCACGGCGCCACGAACCTTCGGGATCCTCGACCGGGCAAAGCGCCTTCCAGGTCGCGACCGGCGGGGTCCGCACCGAGCACCGGAACCCGGTCCCGGCCCAGGCCGCCCGTTCGGCCTCGTCCAGCAGTGACGCGAGGATCATCGTCGCGTGCCCGACCTGGGCCGAACCCTTGCCGACGGTCATCGAGACCTCGGGGTTCAGCAGCAGCCGCGGGACACCGTCCGGCGCGGGCCCCGGCTCGTCGGCCGGGAGTTCGCTCCCGGAGATCTGCAACCGCGAGACCTCCTTGGGCGTCTCGACGACGCGGCAGGGAAGCAAGGCCCGCGCCTCGGCGCCGTCGACCTCGACCGTGATCCCCGGCAGTTCCTGGACCGCCCGCCAGTGCGCACCGCGCGCCCGCCGGGCGACCTTGCGGATCCGGCCGTCGACCCACGCCTTGAGCGGATCGTGCCATTCGCCCTCGGGCTCGGCACGTTCGTCGAGACAGACCGCGACCGCGGCCGCCGCGGCGGCCTCCAGCAGGGCGGTCCGCGACGGCGGTTCTGCCCGTTCCATCCGCAGGATCACCGGCATGGCCCGGACCTCGGCGGGATCCTCGTCGGAGGTGTCCACCGTATCCTCGGCGGGCAGCCCCAGCCAGAACGCGTAGCGCGCGGCCAGCGGCTCCAGGACGCTCATGGCCGGGAAAGTTCGAGACCGTCGGCCGCGTCGGCCGCCTCGATCTCGGCCCTGGTGACCCCGAGCAGGAACAGCACGGCGTCGAGATATGGGTGGGAAAGCGCGGTGTCGGCGACCTCGCGCAGCGCGGGCTTCGCGTTGAAGGCGACCCCCATCCCGGCGACCGAAAGCATGTCGATGTCGTTCGCCCCGTCACCGACGGCGACGCACTGCTCCAGCGAGATCTCGTACTCCTCGGCGAACCGGCGCAGCGCCGTCGCCTTGCCCGCGCGGTCGACGATGTCCCCGACCACCCGGCCGGTGAGCTTGCCGTCGACCACTTCGAGTTCGTTCGCGGCGGCGAAGTCGAGGCCGAGGTCGTCCACGAGGGACTTGATGATCTTGGTGAAGCCGCCGGAGACGACCCCGCAGCGGAAGCCCATCCGCTTCAGCGTGCGGATGGTCGTGCGCGCGCCCGGGGTGAGCTCGATGGACGCGGCGACCTCGTCCAGCACCGTCTCCGGAAGCCCCTCCAGCAGCGCGACCCGGCGCTCCAGCGACTCGCCGAAGTTCAGCTCGCCGCGCATCGCGGCCTCGGTGATCTCGCGGACCTGCGGTTCGACGCCGGCGTGCGCGCCGAGCATCTCGATGACCTCGCCCTGGATGAGCGTGGAATCGACGTCGAAGACGACCAGGCGCTTGGCGCGGCGGGCGAGCCCGGCCCGCTCGACCGAGATGTCGATCCCGGCCTCGACAGCGGCGTCCGCCAGCGCGGTGCGCAGCGCGGCGTCGGCCTCCGGAGTGTCCTGGGCGAGCGAGGCGTACAGCTCCAGCCCAGTGACCGGATAGTCGGCGACGCTGCGGATCGAGTCGATGTTGACGTCCAGCGCGGCGAGACGGCGCGCGACGTCGGAGAACGCCCGCGCGGTCACCGGGCGGCCGAGCATCAGAAGGACATGCGTCGAGTCCTTCTGGCCGATGGCGAACGGGTCGGCGCCGATGGCCGAGCCGATCTTCACGTCGACCTGCATCCCGACCGAGGCCATCGCCTGCTCGACGTACTCCTGCAGGCCCTCGGGGTCGCGGTACACGCCGGCGAGCACACCGAGCACCAGCTGGCCGCGGATGACGACCTGCTCGACGTCGAGGACGTCGACGTCGTGGCGCGACAGCACGGCGAACAGCACCGAGGACACACCCGGCTTGTCGGGACCGGTGGTGGTGATGAGAACTGGTGTCTGCGTCACGGGGGTCAGTCTCCCTCAGCCAAAGCAAAAAAAGGCGCGTGCCTTGCCCCTGTGTGAGGCAAGGCACGCGCCGTTTCCGCTTATCGGGTCACTTCTCGCTGGAGTTGTCCTTGGAGTGATCACCCGGCATGGCCGCCTCGGTGAGCACCTGGGACGGCGCCCGGTGGGTGTTGACCTTCTGCTTCCCGAAGAAGCCGATCTCACCCTCCTTGTGGATGCGCTCCACCATATGCGGGTAATGCAGCTCGAACGCCGGACGCTCGGACCGGATCCGCGGCAGCTCGGTGAAGTTGTGCCGCGGCGGCGGGCAGGACGTCGCCCATTCGAGCGAGTTGCCGTAGCCCCACGGGTCGTCCACCGTGACGATCTCGCCGTACCGGTAGCTCTTGAAGACGTTCCAGATGAACGGCAGCGTCGAGGCACCGAGGATGTACGCGCCGATCGTGGAGATCGTGTTCAGCGTGGTGAACCCGTCGGACTGCAGGTAGTCCGCGTACCGGCGCGGCATGCCTTCGGCGCCGAGCCAGTGCTGCACCAGGAACGTGGCGTGGAAGCCGATGAACGTGGTCCAGAAGTGCCACTTGCCGAGCTTCTCGTCCATCATGCGGCCGGTGATCTTCGGGAACCAGAAGTAGATCCCGGCGAACGTGGCGAACACGATCGTGCCGTAGAGCACGTAGTGGAAGTGCGCGACGACGAAGTAGCTGTCGGACACGTGGAAGTCGATCGCCGGCGCGGCCAGCATGATGCCGGTCAGACCGCCGAAGAGGAACGTGACGATGAAGCCCATCGAGAAGATCATCGGCGTCTCGAAGGACAGCTGGCCCTTCCACATCGTGCCGATCCAGTTGAAGAACTTCACGCCGGTCGGGACCGCGATCAGGAAGGTCATGAAGGAGAAGAACGGCAGCAGCACGGCGCCGGTCGCGTACATGTGGTGCGCCCACACGGCCACCGACAGCGCGGCGATCGCCAGCGTCGCCCAGACCAGGCCCTTGTACCCGAAGATCGGCTTGCGGCTGAAGACCGGGAAGATCTCCGACACGATCCCGAAGAACGGTAGCGCGACGATGTAGACCTCTGGATGGCCGAAGAACCAGAACAGGTGCTGCCAGAGGATCACGCCGCCGTTCGCGGGATCGAACACGTGCGCCCCGAGATGCCGGTCCGCCAGCAGGCCCATCAGGGCCGCGGTCAGGATCGGGAACGCCAGCAGGATCAGGATGCTGGTGACCAGGATGTTCCAGGTGAAGATCGGCATCCGGTACATCGTCATGCCGGGGGCGCGCAGGCAGACCACCGTGGTGATCATGTTGACGCCACCGAGGATGGTGCCGAGACCGGACACGACCAGACCGGAGATCCACAGGTCGGCACCGACACCGGGCGAGTGGATGGCGTCCGACAGCGGGGTGTAGGCGAACCAGCCGAAGTCGGCGGCGCCACCCGGGGTCAGGAAGCCGGACATCACGATCAGGCCGCCGAAGAGGTACAGCCAGTACGAGAACGCGTTCAGCCGCGGGAAGGCGACGTCGGGCGAACCGATCTGCAGCGGCAGGATGAAGTTCGCGAAACCGAAGAGGATCGGCGTCGCGTACAGCAGCAGCATGATCGTGCCGTGCATGGTGAACAGCTGGTTGTACTGCTCCTGCGAAAGGAACTGCTGCCCGGGACGCGCCAGCTCGGAGCGGATCAGCATCGCCATCGCGCCGCCCACCATGAAGAAGGCGAACGACGTGACCAGGTACATGATGCCGATTTGCTTGTGGTCCGTCGTGCGGAACAACCGCAGCAGGTACGAACCCTTAACCGACTCGCGCGCGGGATACGGGCGCGTGGCGATCGGCTTGGGGGCTACGGCCGTCACTCCTGCCTCCAACACTCAAACCTTGTGGTGGTCAATTTGCGGTCGCCGGGCGGGTTCGGGACCCACTCCGGCGGCTAGTGGGGATCGTAGCCCTCACTACCGACAGTCGCGCGCACCGGCTGGCAAGATCGCGCCGTGACCGACGAACACACCCGCGCGGGAGTGGCCGCGGCGGTCGCCGTCGGTGCCCGGTACGGGCTCCCGACCGGCACCCCCGATGTCCTGCATTTCAAGTCGAACGTGCTGGTGAGACTGGGTCCGGTGGTGGCGCGGGTGCCCGGCACGACGCGCCTCGCGCGGTCCTCGCCCGAGGACTGGCTCAGACGCGACGTCGAGCTGTCGAAGTACCTCACGGAACGTGGTGTGCTCGTCGTCTCACCCACCACGGATCCCCCGGCAGGACCGCTTTTCGCCGACGGCCTCCCGGTCACTCTCTGGCACTACACGCCGCACGAGCCGGGGCACACGCTGTCGCCGCACGAGGTCGCGCTTTCGCTCGCCCGGGTGCACGACGCGCTCGCGGACTACCCCGGTGAACTGCCCGAACTCGGGCCCGTCCGCGAACTCCGGACGTTGCTGGACCGGCATGGTGCCCTCATGGGCGGGGCGGCGCCCCGGTTGTACGACGAACTCGAACGGGTGGCGGCCGCGCTGCCGGACACCGCGGCGCGTCCGTTGCACGGTGACGCCCATCGGGGGAACGTCGTCGCGACGGCGGCCGGGCCGTGCTGGCTCGACTTCGAGGACACCTGGCGCGGGCCGCTCGGCTGGGACCTCGGCGTGCTCTTCGCGGAGGCCGGGCACGCGACGTTGGACGCGTACCCGGCCGATGTGGCGCCCTCGTCGCTGGAGCCGTTCATCGCGTTGCGGCGGTTGTTCGAGGTCCCCTGGCGGTTCGTGATCGCGCGGCGGTTCCCGGAGCGGCTACCGGAGGCAGAAGCCGCCCTGGAGCGCTACTTCTCCCGCAATTAGTCCTCTCGATGCGGTCGTTGGCGATGCGAACTACCGCATTCAGAGGACTAAATGCAGGGGTCAGACGGCGTCCATCAGGAGTTTCGCCGCCACGTCGACGCCGTCCGTCCGCACCTCACCGCCGACCTGACGCGCCCGCGAGGCGACGCCGGGGCGCAGCACCTCGCCCAGAGCGAGGGTCAGCGCTTCGGCGGAGGGCTCCCCGGTGATCGACGTCCCCAGCCCGAGTTCCCCGACGCGCCGCGCGAAGTACGGCTGATCGAACATCTGCGGGACGAGCACCTGCGGCACCTCGGCCCGGGTCGCCGCCGTCGTCGTACCGGCACCGCCGTGATGCACGACCGCCGCGACCCGCGGGAAGAGCGCCTGCTGGTTGACGTCCCCGATGGCGAGGCAGTCGGGTTCGTCGTCGATCGGCGCCAGCTCGGTCCAGCCGCGGAACACGATCGCCCGCCGCCCGTGCGCCCTCGCCGATTCGATCATCGCCTTCGCGATCTCCTCAGGGGCGCGGATACTCCCGAATCCGAAGTAGACCGGGGGCTCGCCGTCGTCGAGGAACGCCTCCAGTTCCGGGGACAACGGACTGTGGTCAGGCAGGATCCAGGCGCCGGTCTGGTGCACGTCGAGCGCCGACGGTCCCCGCCACGGCGCCAGCACCGGATCGGCGGCCAGCCACGGACGCTCGGTGAAGACATGCCCGCGGACGTCGTCGACGGGCGGGAGACCGAGCATTTTCCGCTGCGCGTTCAGCACCCCGCCCCAGTGCTCGTTCCATCGTCGTGCGTCGTCGGCCCACAAGGCCGGGATGGCGGCGTCGGGATTCTCCGGCGCCCATCCCGCGAAAACGGGCGGACGATGGTGTAATGAAGGCAGCGTTATCGGGCAGTATGCGGTGAAGAAATAGGGAATTCCTTTTCGCTCGGCCACCGAATGGGCGGCGATGTTCAAGGCCATTCCCGCGACGACGGCGTCGCAGTCTTCGGCCACCTCCGGCATCGTCTCGAATTGGCCGACGACCATGGCCTCGGCCATCGCGCGCCGCCCCTCGGGTGTGGCCATCGCCTTGGTCATGGCGGAATCCGGCTTCGCGGTCGACCGGAGTTCCGGCCCCAGCGAAGCGAAAGAGATCCCGAGGCCTTCGGCCCAGTCACGGAAATCGGGCGGTGCGCAAAGCCGGACTTCCTGGCCGAGTTCCCGCAATCGCACCGCCAAGGCCGCCAGTGGCTGCACCTCACCCCTCGTCCCGATAGTGGACAGGAGTACACGCATGGGAATCCCCCTTCGGCAAAACGTGAAGGCACGAATTGTGGACCGGGAATGGGGGCTTGCCGCAAGCCCCGGGGTCCGCTATACCTTGGAAGGGGCGAGGGAAACGTTTCTTAAGCGGGGTACCAGCCCAAGATCGCTTCGACGACTCCGGCCGGATCCTCCAGCGGTGTCAGATGCCCGGCCTCGGGAAGCACGACCAAGGTCGCGTCCGGCAGCGTTTCCACCAGGATGTTCGCTTCCTCCAGCGGAGTCAGGCCGTCCTCTTCGCCGACCACGACCAGCGCCGGCACGTCCGCCGAGCGCAGCGTTTCGAGCGAATCGGGCCGCGCCGCCATCGCGCGCGCCGCCCACGCGACACCGGACGGAGGCTGCGTCGTGATCAGTTCGCGAAGTCGTTCTGCCACCTCCGGACGGGCCTTTTCGGCGAGCAATCCGGGTGTGACGGCCTCGGGCATCCAGCCGGCGCCTTCCGCTTCCACCCTGGCCGCGACATCGTGCCGGGTCCGCACGGCCTCGGGAGTGTCGGCCGTCGCCTTCGTGTCGATGAACACGAGGCCGCCCACCCGTTCCGGCGCCAGGCGCAGCACCGCCATCGTCAGGTAGCCGCCCATCGAGCAGCCGCCGAGGACGACCTTGTCGAGGCCGAGCCGGTCGAGCAGTGCCACGACGTCGCGCGCGGCGTCGGCCAGATCCGGCTCCCGGTCGGTCTCGGGCAGCGGACTGCGGCCGAGGCCGCGCTGGTCGGGCGTGATCAGCCGCAGGCGTTCCGAGAGCGGCGCGCGGACCGCGTCCCACATGCGGGCGTCGACGGGGAAGGCGTGCAGCAGGACCAGTGGGAGAGCGTTCATGGCGGCAATTCTGTCGCACCCTGGCGCTACCGTCAGATCCGTGCTGACAGAGATCAAGACGGAGAGGCTGCTGCTGCGGAGGCTGCGCGAGGCGGATCGCGAGAACATCGTCGCGCTGCAGGCCGATCCGGAGACGAACAGGTTCAACCCGGAGCCGCACACCGTCGACGGTGCGAACGAGCTTTACGACGCCTGGATGAAGCAATGGGCCGAGCACGGGTTCGGCTATCTCACGGTGTCCGCTTTGGACGATCCGGAGACGATCCTCGGCTTCGGCGGCGTCCGGTATCACGAACGGAACGGCGAGCGCGTGCTGAACCTCGCGTACCGCTTCTGGCCGTTCACCTGGGGCAAGGGCTACGCCACGGAGATGGCGGCCGCCGTCGTCGCATGGGCGGAGCGGGAGATCCCCGACGTGCCGGTGATCGCCAACATCATGGTGTCCAACAAACCTTCGATCCGGGTCGCCGAGCGGCTCGGTTTCACGATCCACACGGAGGAGGAATTCGCGGGCGAACCTTCACTGCACCTGCGGCGCTGAATCACCAGCGGCCAGGGCGGCGGCGGGACCGCGCGCCCCAGCACGCCTTGTGCCAATGGCGGCGGTCGGCGACCCCGCCGGTGTCGTCGGCGGGCCAGGCGACCACATGCGGGGTTCCCTGCCGGATCTCGTGATCGCAACCGGGGCAGCGATAGTCCTTGGTGGCGTGTGCGCCGGGCACGGTGCTTACCAGCCAGTCGCCGTCGGCGGCGGATTCGGAGCGCGCCCAGCCGGTCGACGCGCCGAGGTCAGGGCGTCCACCGCGTTCGGGCCGGTTACGTCGTGGCACGCCGAAACGGTATACGGCGAGGTGCCGTGTGATCCCGCTCGCTCGACGTTTGGATACGGAGCGCGTGGCGGTTTCGCGTGATCAGCGGGACAACACGCTGAGATCCCTGTGCCGCGGGTTGCCATCCATCCGATCACGCGTGTCGTCCACCGGATCATGCGTGACTGAAGGCGGATCTCGCGTGTCTGAAGGCGGATCACGCCACGGTCAGCCGCCGAAGTAAGCGCCCGGCGTCACACCGACCGCGCGGCGGAAGGCGGCGACGAACGCGCTCGGCGAGGAGTAGCCGATCCGGCGGGAGACCGCGGTCAGCGGCATGCCCTCGGCCAGCAGCGGCAAGGACGCGCGCAGCCGTGCCTGCACGCGCCACGCGCCGAACGTCGTACGGCATTCGGTGAGGAACAGGCGCGCGAGCGTGCGTTCGCTCGCGCCCGCGTCGCGGGCGAAGTCCGCGAGGCCGCGGCGGTCCGCCGGATCGGCGATCACCGCTCGCGCGACGGTCAGCGCACGTCCGTCCGACGGCATCGGCACGGTGATCGGCACGACGTCCACCGGTTCGAGCAGATCGAAGGCGACGGCCTCGGCCCGGCGGCGCGCGTCGTCGCCGAGGTCGGCGGCGCCGAGGTGCTCCAGCAGTTCCCGCAGCAGCGGGCGGACGGCGACGAGCGTCGGTTCGGGCCAGCGCACCGGGCAGCGGTCCCGGGCGGCGTAGATCCCCCGCAGCACGGTTTGCGCGGTGGCGCCGGTTCGGTGGACGACACCTGCCGGGATCCAGAGCGCCCGTGTCGGCGGCAGCACCCAGTGCCGCTCACCGACGTTCACGCTCAAGATCCCCCGGGCCGCCCAGGCGAGCTGGTGGCCGTCGTGCTCGTGCCATGGGAGCCAGGTGCCCGCGGGCAGATCCATCTCGCCGAGCACCATCGCCGTCGACATCGGTGGCAGGAGTCCGATTTGCGACATCACTTGGCAGCCTATCGCCTACCGGTCATGGCTAGCTTCGGGTTCATGCCGATGAACCTGGTGCACCGCAAACTCTGCAGTTCCGCGCTGTGGGCGAAGGCCGTCGCCCACGAGATGCCGGGCAACGTCGCCGGCTTCGACCTCGGCGACTCCGTACTGGAGATCGGCCCGGGCTTCGGCGCGACCACGCGCGCGCTCGTCGGGCTCGTTCCCCGGCTCACGGCCGTCGAGATCGACGAAGCGTCGGCGGACCTCCTCAAACGGGAGTTCGACGGCCGGGTGCGGATCGTCCAGGGCGACGGAGCGGCGTTGCCCTTCGAGGACGGCGAGTTCTCGGCGGTCGTCTGTTTCACGATGCTGCACCACGTGCCGACGACGGCGTTGCAGGACGCGATCTTCGCCGAGGCGTTCCGCGTGCTCCGCCCCGGCGGCGTTCTGCGCGCGATCGACAGCCTGGAGAGTCTGCCGTTCCGGCTGCTCCACATCGGCGACACGATGAACGCCCTCGACCCGGTTTCGCTCTGGCCCCGGCTCACCGACGCCGGGTTCACCGACATCAAGGTCGACCACGTGCCCAAGCGCTCCGTGAAGTTCTCGGCCAGGAAGCCCGCCTGACGCATTTGGTCCTCTGAATGCGGTCCTTGCGTGTGCAACTACCGCATTCAGAGGACTAAATGCGGGTCAACGGCGCGCGAGGACCAACGGGACGAGTTGTTCGGCCGGGGTCAGCGAGCCGTGCTGGCCGACCAAGGAGGACTCGACGGCCTCGGCCAGTTCCCGCACGAGCCCGAACCGTCCCTTCGACGCCACGACCACGTCGCCGATACGCGGGCGCACCCGGTCGGAGACGGGCCCGAACCAGCCCGCCTCGATGGCCTCGTCGCGCGGGAGGATCCACGCCCGGTCACCGATGACCTCGCTCCAGGCGGCCAGGACGTCGGCCTCCGCACCCGGTTCGCTGTAGACGTGCCGTGCCCGGACCTCGCCCCCGATCGCCCGGACGCCGCCGAGCAGCGCGGGGGTCTCGTCGATGTCGAGCGCACCCTCGACCGTCACCATGCCGTGGTCGGCCACGACGGCGAGGAGCGCACCGGGTGACAATCCGTCCACAATGGACTCCACCAGCCTGTCGACCTGCCGCAGCTGCATCCGCCACGGCGCCGAACCCGGCCCGTAGATGTGGCCGAGCATGTCGAGTTCGCTGTGGTAGCCCCAGCAGAACGCCGGCCGCATTTCGAGGCAGTGCAGGACACAGGCGGCGAGGTCGCCGAGCGCGTGGACACCCACGTAACGCGCACCGGACTGCGTCGCGCGGGTGAGCGCGGTGTCGGCGAACTTCGCCGAAGACACCACGCTCGTCGTGATCCCGGCGGCCGCCGCGCGTTCGAACGTCGTCGGCAGCGGCTGCACCTCGCGCGGCGGCAGCGCGCCGCGGAGATCGCCGCCGTCCACATGGCTGCTCCAGCGCAGCGCGTTCAGGACGCCGGTGCCCGGCACCTCGAAGCTGTAGCCGACCAGTCCGTGCTCCCCCGACGCCAGCCCGGTGCCGATCGCGCCGAGACCGGCCGCCGTCGTCGCCGGGAAACCGACCCGCAGCGGCGACTTCGCCAGCTGGGTGAGCACGGGCGCGTCGGCGGCGTGCTCGGCCAGCAGTTCCCAGCCGAGACCGTCGATGAGCAGGACGCAGGCACTGGACGCCTCCGCCAGGCTCAGGGAGTTCACGAACCCGTCGGCGCCGAGGGCGGAGAGCACGGACGGGACGACTTGGCCGAGGTGCGGCACATGCGCCGCGACAGGCAGTTCCACCCGGCCAGCTTGCCATCCCGGAGGCCGGAAGGAGATGGGATAATGCCGGCATGCCGACTTACGCCTACCGCTGCCGCGAATGCGCCGGAACCTTCGAACTGCTGCGGCCGATGAGCGAGTCCGGTGCGCCCGCGCCGTGCCCGGAGGGCCACCAGGACACCGTCAAACTGCTGACGACCGTCGCGCTGACCGGGTCGGCCTCCGGTCCCGCCCCTGTTCCCGCAGGTGGAGGCGGTTGCTGCGGAGGCGGCTGCTGCAGTTGACCCACCCGTTCGGGTGGCGCAACGTGTGATCGCCCGAACGGCGGGTACCCCCTTCCCACCAGTCTGGAAGCTCCAGTGGTGGGAAGGGAGAAAGTCCAGTGGCCACATCAGCACTGGCGGCCGTCGACTTCGGTCAGGGCGTGTCGAGCGCCTGGAGTTCGGTCGCCACCTTCGTCCCGAAACTGCTCGCGTTCCTGGTCATCCTGTTCATCGGCTGGCTGATCGCCAAGGCGCTCTCGAAGGCCGTGAGCATGGTGCTCGAGAAGGTCGGGTTCAACCGGCTCCTCGAACGCGGGGGCTTCAAGCAGATGCTCGCGCGCAGCCAGTTCGACGCGTCGAGCATCATCAGCAAGATCGTCTACTACGCGATCCTGCTGATCGCCCTGCAGTTCGCGTTCGGCGTGTTCGGTCCGAACCCGGTGAGCGCGCTGCTCAACGACATCGTCGCGTGGCTGCCGCGCGCCATCGTCGCGATCGTCATCGTGGTGATCGCCGGCGCGGTCGCCAAGGCGGTCAAGGACCTGATCGGCAACGCCCTCGGCGGTGTCTCCTACGGCAAGGTGCTCGCCACCATCGCCTCGGTGTTCATCTGGGGCCTCGGCGCGATCGCCGCGCTGAACCAGATCGGCGTGGCCACCGCGGTCACGATGCCGGTGCTGATCACCGTGCTCGCCACGGTCGGCGGGATCGCCGTCGTCGGTGTCGGTGGTGGTCTCATCAAGCCGATGCAGCAGCGCTGGGAGACCTGGCTCGGCCGGGCCGAGGCGGAGATCCCCGCCGCGAAGGCGCAGGCCGAGGCCTACCAGCGCGGTCGCGAGGACGCCGGCCGCTCGGGTGAGGTGCCTGCCGAGCGGACGACGGTCCACCAGCCGGTGTCCGCCGGGCATCACGCCGCGAACCCGAACACGCCGACTCAGCACCAGCAGTTCCCGCCCAGCCAGGGTCAGATGCCCCAGCACCAGGATCCCGGCCAGCGGCCCCCCGGTGGAAACATGCCCCCTCCGCCGGAGTACCGCTGACCTTCCACGGGAGCGGGTGGGGCGTCCGGCCGCCCTACCCGTTCCCGGTCGGCTGGGTCCGCCGGTCGTCCATCGAGGCGGCCAGCGAACACACGCCGACCAGCCGCGCGGTCATCCAGTCGCTGGTGGTCCAGGCGGACAGATCGGCCGGGATGCGGAACGTCCACCCCTTGGCCTTCGCCTCGTCGAGCAGCCCGCGCGTGTAGCCGGCGAGAAGGACGACCCCGGCGACCGCCGCCGAACCTTCGACCCCCGCCGCGAGGATGTCCCGCACCGCGGCGGAGTGCTGATCGAAGACGGCCGACAGCCCGGGCACGGCCGCCGCCGCGGCGAGCCCGGCCACACCGATCTGCTGGTGCAGCCGGGAAAGCGTGCTACGAGCCGAAGATTCCACCCAGGACGAGACCAGATCTTTCACCCGACCAGGTTAGCCAGGCCGGACGATTTGTCGACATCCCGGTGATGACGATCGCAGAATTCAGCAAGACTTGAGGGCCTGATCCAGGTCGTGCCACAGGTCCTCGACGTCCTCCAGTCCCACCGACATGCGGATGAGCCGGTCGGTGACCCCCGCGCCGCGCCGGTCGTCCTCGGCGACGATCCGGTGGCTGATCGAGGCGGGATGCTGGATGAGCGAATCCACACTGCCGAGGCTGACGGCCGGGGTGATCAGCCGGACCGCGCCGATGAGCGCGTGCGGATCGCCCTCGACCTCGAACGCGATCAACGGACCACCGACGGCCGGGTAGTGCACGGCACTCACGTTCGCGTGGCCGCGAAGCCGCTCGACGAGTTCGGCGGCCGTCGCGGACGCGGCGTTGACGCGCAGCGGAAGAGTCGAGAGGCCGCGAAGCAGCATGTACCCGGCGAGCGGGTGCAGCACGCCTCCGGTGGCGAAGCGGATCTGCCGCAGCATCCCCGCGTCTTCGGCACTGCAAGCGACCACGCCGCCCATGACGTCGCCGTGCCCGCCGAGGAACTTGGTCGCGCTGTGCAGGACGAATCGGGCACCGTGCCGCCCCGGCCGCTGGAGCACGGGAGTCGCGAAGGTGTTGTCGACCAGCACCGGGACCTCGCCCGCGGCACGCACGATCTCGGCGATGTCGACCTCGCGCAGGGTCGGGTTCGCGGGGGTTTCGAGCAGCACCAACCCGGTGTCGGGCCGCAGCGCCGACGCGACGCCTTCCGGATCGGCCCAGGTCACCTCGGTGCCGAGCAGACCGGACGTGAGCATGTGATCGGTGCAGCCGTAGACAGGCCGGACGGCGACGACATGCCGTTTGCCCTGCGCGACGGCGGCGAGCAGCGACGCCGAGACCGCGGCCATGCCGGTGGCGAACGCGACGGCGTCGTCGAATCCTTCGAGTTCGGCCAGCGCCTTCTCGAAGCGTTCGACGGTCGGGTTGCTCAGCCGCCCGTAGACCGGGAGCCCGGACAGTGATCCCGAGGCGGCGAATTCGTCGATGCGGCCCGCCTCCTCGACGCTGTCCCGCGACGGGTAGGTCGTGGACAGGTCGAGCGGAGCGGCGTGGACGCCGAGGTCCGTGAGATCGTCACGGCCGGCGTGAACGGCTCGGGTGCGCAGCGTTGCAGTCATACCCCAGATAGTGCGATTTTCTTCGGATCGTCCGCAATATCCTCGGATATCATTCGCCGATGTCGGATTCCGTCGAACTGAGTACGGTTGATCTTCGAATTCTGCGGCTCTTGCAGAACGACGCCCGGATCTCGAACAAGGATCTGGCGGCCGAAGTCGGCGTCGCGCCCTCGACCTGTCTCGATCGCGTCAACCGGCTGCGCGAGCTCGGGGTGATCATCGGCCAGCGCGCCGAGGTGGACGCGGCCAAGCTCGGCCGCCCGCTCGAAGCGCTCCTGTTCGTGCAGGTCCGTCCGCACCGGCGCGCGCTGGTCGATTCGTTCGTCGAGCATCTGCTCGCCCTGCCCGAGGTCCGCGCCGTCTACCACCTGACCGGCCCGGACGACTTCCTCGCGCACGTCGCCACCGCTTCGGCGACCGAGCTGCAACGGCTGGTGCTCGACGAACTGACCGCCCGCGACGAGGTCGCCCGGGTGCACACGAACCTGGTCTTCCAGCACTGGAGCGGGGGACCTTTGCTACCGCCCGGCTAATCGATCCGGACCTTGAAGGGATGCGTGACGTCGGTCGGGCACGTGAAGACGTTCAGCACCCCCTGGCGGTGGAAGGACCAGCCCGCCGCCTCGCCCTCGGCGACCTCGCATCCGCAGCCGACCTCGTGCTCCTCCGAGGCCAGCGCGATCGTCTGGCGCAGGTCGGCGCCGCATTCCCGGCAGCCCAGCTCGTGCCGATCGGTCGCGTCCCAGGCGGTCCAGCCGCCGATCTTCGAGTACTGGTCCAGCTCCGGCCAGCCCTCCGGGTCGTCGCCCGCGCCCTCGGGAATGCCGAGCGCGGCGCGGGTCTCCGCCGGGAAGTCGCAGAGCCGGGGCAGCTCGTCGATCGAGCACGGTTCGAAAACGCAGGGATCCGGCACGTAGGCGGCTTCGGCGTTCTCGGGGGCCGGAGGCGGGTCCGCGATGTCCCGCACCTCGCCCGCGTCACGCCAGACCAGCCGGACCGCGGGCCCCTGCTGGTGCGGGCTGTCGTGGTCCATCGGGCAGAACAGGATCTGCAGGACGTCGGTGCCCTCCGGGAAGGGCAGCTCCGGGAAGTCGTCGCGGAAGAACTGCGCCGCGACGACCATCGCCGGGACCGGCTCGTCGAGCGGATGCCCGCCCGTCCACGCGTCGTCGGACGCGTCCGGGTCGGGCGGCCAGGTCACCGGGCACTCCGGCCACGGCTCGTCCGACGGCCAGAGCAGCGGGCCGCCGAAGTGGCTTTCGTCCGTACCGGGGACTCCCGGCGCGGGATGCAGCCGGATGGCCGTCCGGACCAGGTCGTTCAGACCGGGGATGGGCACCCCGTCGTAGGTGAGCTGACGCACTCCCGGGAGCTTAGAGGTCCGGGAGCGGATCTTCAGGTTTTGCCTGCATGATCTCGGCATCGGCGGCGTGCACGACGGAGATGTACTCGTCGTCGATCTCGTAGTCGACGCCGTTGAACTTGAACCACGGGACGGTCGACGTGTCGACCGGTCCGATCCGGTGATTCCGCAGTGTCGTCGCGACCACCCGTTTCGGGGTCTTCCGGCTCAGGTACCCGGTGGTGAGGACCGTGATCGTCTTGCGGGTCACCGCGAAGAACACGCTGGGATTGGTACTGCCGAAGATGTCGGCCGGGAACACGTAGTGGATCTCGTCGTCCGGATCGAGGAGCTCCTTGATCCGCTTCCTGACCCCCGAGGAAACCGGCATGTCACCAAGTTACCGGGCCGAGTAGTCCTTGAACCCCTTTCCGGTCTTCCGGCCGAGCCGTCCGGCGGTCACGAGGTGTTCCAGCAGCGGCGCGGGCGCGAAGCCCTCTTCGCGGAACTCGTTGAACAGAGTCCGCTGGATCGCCAGGGAGACGTCCAGCCCGACGACGTCGAGCAGTTCGAACGGGCCCATCGGCAGGCCGCAACCCACCTTCATCGCGGTGTCGATGTCGTCGGCTTCCGCGTAGTGCGCCTCGAGCATCTTCACCGCGTCGTTCAGGTACGGGAACAGCAGCGCGTTGACGATGAACCCGGCCCGGTCGCCGCAGTGCACGGGGTGCTTGCCCACGGCCGCGCAGACGGCGTCGACCGTCGCGATCACGTCGGGCGCGGTGGCGATGGTCGAGACGACCTCGACGAGTTTCATCACCGGCGCCGGATTGAAGAAGTGCACGCCGACCACGTCCGAAGGCCGCGAGGTGGCGGCCGCGCATTCGATGACCGGCAGGGACGACGTGGTCGTCGCCAGGACCGCGCCCGGCTTCACGACGTCGTCGAGCGCGGCGAAGACCGCCTGCTTGACGGCCAGGTCTTCGGCCACCGCCTCGACCACGAGGTCGACGTCGGCCAGTTCCTCGAACTCCACCGCCGGCGAGATCCGGCCCAGCGCGGCGGCGGCGTCCTCCTCGGACAACTTGCCCTTGACGACGGCCTTGTCCAGCGACTTCTTCACCCGCGCGACCGACGCCGCGGCCTTCTCCGCGCTCCGCGCCCGCAGGATGACCTCGTAACCGCGTTTCGCGAACACCTCGACGATGCCCGTCGCCATGGTCCCGGTCCCTACGACGCCGACCTTGCGCACCTCACGAGGCGCCACGCTGTCCACTGTGGACTTCGTGACCGCGTCGGTCACCGTCGGCGAATCGGGCTCGTCGTAGGTGTAGAAACCCCGGCCGGTCTTCCGGCCGAGCAGTCCGGCGGTGATCATCTGCTTCAGCAGCGGCGCCGGCGCGTGCAGCCGGTTGCGCGACTGGTGGTACATCGTGTCGAGGATCTCGTACGCGGTGTCCAGCCCGATGAGGTCGAGCAAAGCCAAGGGCCCCATGGGATACCCGCAGCCGAACCGCATCGCCGCGTCGAGATCCTCGCGCGTGGCGTAGCGCTGCTCGTACATCCGCACGGCGTGGTTGAGGTACCCGAAGAGCAGGGCGTTGGCGATGAACCCGGCGCGGTCGCCGATCACCACCGGGGTCTTGCCGAGGCGTTCGGCGAACGCGACGACGTCGGTGACCACCTCGGGTTCGGTGACGACGGTGCGGACGATCTCGACCAGCTTGAGGATCGGCGCCGGGTTGAAGAAGTGCATCCCGACGACCTTGCCCGGCCGCGCGGTGTGCACGCCGATCTCGGTGATCGACAAGGAGGAGGTGTTCGAGACGAAGATCGTGTCCGGGCCGGTGATCTTGTCCAGCTGGGCGAACACGTCGGATTTCGCTTCGAGGTTCTCCGGGATCGCCTCGATCACCAGGTCCACATCGGACAGTTCGGTCAGCGACGTGGTGTATCGGATCCGGTCCAGCAGCGCGCTCCGGCCGTCGGCGTCGAGTTTGCCGCCGGTCACCGCCCGTTCGGTCGAATGCTCCAGATGGCCCCGGCCACGCTGAACGCCGTCGTCGTCGATCTCCACCGCGACGACGGACACGTCGCTCCGCGCGAGCACCTCGGCGATCCCGGCACCCATGGTGCCGAGACCGATGACTCCCACACTCGAGATTTCCCGCGCCACAACCGGCCTCCGGAGGTTACTCGCTGGTAGTTTCTCCGATCGTGCCATGCCAGGGCGCGGAAAGCAGCGGCTGTCACCCTCCGAATCGAGTAAGTGTCACTCGCGGACGAAGGCCGAGGCGGACATTTTGCGGCCCCACATGCCGTGAAGGCCTCCTTCCCTACCCTCAGAGTAGGCAAGGAGGCCTTCACGGCATGAGACGTCAGCTCACTCGCCGAAGTTCTGGTCCACGAGATCTTTGACCTTGGCGAGCGCTTCCTCGGCCTGCGCCCCCTTCGCCCGGACCTCGATCCGGTCACCCTGACGAGCGCCGAGCGCCATCAGCGCGAGCACGCTGTTGGCGTCCGCGGTCTCGTCGCCGAGCCGCACGGTGACCTGCGCGTCCAGCCCCGCGATACTGCGGACCAGGACCGCGGCGGGCCGCGCGTGCAGTCCGACGTCGTTCCGCAGCGTGAGTTCGACACTGCTCTCGCCGTCCTGCGTACCTTCGTCGAACGTCAGGTCCGGTGGCGCGCCCGCCGCCGCGGCCGCTTCGGCGACGGCCTTGCGGTCCGCCCCGCCCTGCGCCGCGACGGCGGCGGCGATCGCGCCTTCGACCAGCGGCGCGTCCACGACGACCGCGGCCGACGGATCGGCGAGCGATTCGACGGCCAGTTCCGCGGTCATCTGCGCGCTGCCCAGGTCGTACAGCAGGACGACGCCCGATCCCGACTCGGCGCGCTGTGTCGCGGCGACGACCTCGTCGTAACCCGTGCCGATCCCGCCGTCGGCCAGGCCGCCCGCCGCCGCGATGGTGACGTCCGGCGCCATCTGCGCGGCGAGTTCCGCGAGCCCTTCGGCGAGTTTGGCGCTGTGGGAGACGAGCACGATTCCGACGCTCACTTGGCGGCCTCCGCGAACGCGCGCAGCAGTAGCGCCGTCGAACGGGCACCGGGATCCATATGCCCGACCGCCCGCTCGCCGAGGTACGAGGCCCTGCCCTTGCGCGGCACGAGCTCCACAGTGGACTCGGCGCCCTTGTCCGCGGCGTCCGCCGCCGCGGACAGGATCTCCGCGATGCCGGATCCGGAGGCTTCCTCGGCGGCGGAGACGGCGGGGATCAGGGCGTCGACCATGGTCGCGTCTCCCCCGACGGCCTTGCCTCGCGCCTGCACCCCTTCGAGTGCCGCGCGCAGGACCTCGACGAGCAGCGGACCGTCCACTTCGGCCGCGTCGCCCAGCTTGACCGACGCGCGCAGGAAAGCCGTGCCGTACAACGGTCCAGCCGCGCCGCCGACCTTCGAGATCAGCGTCGTGGCGGCGAGCTTCGCGACCGCGGCGGGGGTTTCGGGGACGGCGGTGTCCAAAGCGGACACGATGGCGGTGAACCCCCGGTCCATGTTCTCGCCGTGGTCGGCGTCGCCGATCGCGCGGTCGAGTTCGATCAGCTCGACCCGATGCTCGGCGATCACCACGGCCGCCGCCCGCAAGGCGGCGGCGAGCGTCTCGGCGGTGCAGGCCATCAGACTCCCCACCTCAGGGCCGGGGTGTTCACCGGCGCGTCCCACAACTCGGTCAGCTCGTCGTCCAGTTTCAGCAACGTCAGGCTCATCCCCTGCATCTCGAGGCTGGTGATGTACGGCCCCACCAGCCGCCGTTCGACCACGATCCCACGCTCGGCCAGCAGCCGCTCGGCGATCCCGTGGGCCAGGTACAGCTCGACCAGCGGGGTCCCGCCCATCGAGTTCGTGAACAGCAGGACCTTGTCGCCCTCGGCGAAGGGCAGATCCGTGACCACCGCTTCGACCATGCGCGCGACGAGTTCGTCGGCCGTCATCACGGCGGTCCGTTCGATACCGGGTTCGCCGTGGATGCCGATGCCGAACTCGATTTCGTCGTCGGCGAGGTCGAAACTCGGCTCGCCCGCGTGCGGCACGGTCGGCGCGGTGAGCGCGACCCCGATCGACCGGACCTGGCCGATCACCTTGCGCGCCAAGGCCTCCACCGCGTCGAGCGAGTCGCCTCGTTCGGCGGCGGCACCGGTGATCTTCTCCAGCAGTACCGTGCCGCCGACCCCGCGACGGCCGGCGGTGTAGGTGGAGTCCTTGACCGCGACGTCGTCGTCGATCACCACGCTGCGCACGTCCAGCCCTTCGGCGGCGGCGAGTTCCGCGGCGGTCTCGAAGTTGAGCACATCGCCGGTGTAGTTCTTCACGATCAGCAACGCGCCCGCGTCCCCGGTGGTGGCCTTGACCGCGGCCTCCACGGCGTCCGGCGTCGGCGAGGTGAACACCGCGCCCGGGACGGCGGCCGCGAGCATGCCCTGCCCGACGAAGCCACCGTGCAGCGGTTCGTGCCCGGAGCCGCCGCCGGAGATCACCGCGACCTTGCCCGCCACGGGCGCGTCCACCCGCACCACGAGCGCCGGGTCGTCCTCCACGCGCAGGACGTCCGCGTGCGCCGCGGCGAGGCCGCGCAGGGATTCCGCGACCACCGTCTTCGGGTCGTTGATGATCTTCTTCAAGGGTGGCCTCCGGCCGTCGGCGGGTGGGGTGTCCCCTTCCTACCTCGCCCGGCCGGATGCCGCCAGCGTCAGGGCTTCGGCAGCTTGGAGATCACCGATTTGGCGACCTTGGCCGCCTTGCCGCACGACGCCGCTTCGTCCTTCTTCTCGTCGTAGTTCTTGTAGTTGACGCTGACGATTTCGACCTCGTCGTCCGCCCACGGTTTGTGCTGCCACTCGAGCTTGCACTCGGCGTCGCTGCCGCTGCCGACCTTCTGGTACACGGCGACGCCGTCGATGTCGATCTTCTTGTTCCCGTCGCGTTCCGCCGGCGGCAGGGCGCGGCGGAAGCCGATCGAGATCCGCGGATTGGAGCCCGGTGTCCAGTCACAGAAGTGGAAGGAGTTCAGCGTGGCGGCGCCGTGCGGCACCACCTCGTTGAGGACGGCGGTGTCGGCGGCGGTGCACGGATCGACACCGGTGAGCGTGCCCGCGACGGCCGGGTACTTCGCCGGTGACGCGTGCAGGCTCTTCACGGCCTTCGCGGCCACCGCACGGCCTGTCGCGCACGGGTCGCCGCCGTCGTAGGTGACCGAGAAGTTGATCCCGCGCTCGGGCTTGCGCAGGGTCATGATGCCGACGTCGCAGGTCTTTCCGTCCTTGTCCTTGCGCTCGATCTGCGGCAGCCCGTCGACCGCCGAAACGGTGACGCCGTTGATCGAGGAGTAGATCGACGCGCCGATCTCGACCCTGACCGTGAGTGCCTTGCCGCCGGCGTCCACGGCCTTCGCCCGGCAGGTGCCGAACGAGCTGAGGTTCGCCGTCGGGTCCTCCGGCGTGCCGAGGCCGCCCATGACTTCCTTGCTCACCAGCCCGCACGGGTCGATCGTGCGCAGCACCGCGGGGGTGACCGCCGGATCGTTGATGTCCCCGTCGGGCACCGAGCCGTTACCGGAGCCGGGTTCGGCGGCGACGGTGGTGCGGGCGAAGTTGGACTTGCCGAGGTTCTGACCGCAGGCCGACACCGCGCCGAGCGCGGCCACCATGGCCAGCACGGACGCGATCCGGCGACGTCGAGCGTTGAACAGCACGAAGTGCACGGTAGCCGGAGCCCCTCGCCGGTGTCCGGACAACCCGGCTATTCCCCGTCCTCGGTGCTGGGCGGCACCACGATGGGCCGCAGCTTCGCCCACAGCACGAACAGCGCCGCGAACACCAGCATGCCGATGCCCGCCCACAGGTTGATGTTGACGTCGGCGGCCTTGGTCAGCTCCTCGTCGGTGGTGAACCAAAGCCCCATGATCGTGAGCACCAGCCCGTAGCCGCCGATGAGCAGCGCGATGATCAGCCGGATGTCGAAGACGCCGGCCTTCTTGGGAGCTTGCGACGCAGCCATCTCCGGCCTCCTAGAAGATGATGTTGAGCACGATGGTCAGGATCAGCACGATGCCCGCGAGCAGTCCCGGCTTGCGGTACCAGCCCGCGTCGTCGCCGGTCTCGTCGTGCTTCAGCGACTCCTTCGGGGTGAGGGAGTAGACGAGGCCGACCAGCTGGGCCTCCGGCTTCGGCGCGGTGGCGAGCGAGACCCCGACGCTGACCGCGATGTCGACGACGAACGCGGTACCGGCGGCCACGAAGCTGATGCCCTGCCCGGTGAGCCCGAGGACTCCGGCCTGCGACAGCAGCCACACGGTGATCGCGGAGGCGGTACCGGACACCAGGCCCACCCAGCCCGCCGTCGGCGTCATCCGCTTCCAGAACATGCCGAGGATGAAGGTGGCGAACAGCGGCGCGTTGAAGAAGGAGAACAGATCCTGCAGATAGGTCAGGATGTTCCCGGAGTTCGACGCGATGAACGCGGTGCCGATCGCGAGCACGGTGCCGATGGCGGTGACCAGGCGGCCGAGCCGGAGGTAGTAGCCGTCCGACTCGTTCTTCTTCACGTACGACTGCCAGATGTCGTAGGTGAACACGGTGTTGAACGAGCTCAGGTTCGCGGCCATCCCGGCCATGAACGAGGCGAGCAGACCGGCGAGCGCGACCCCGAGCATGCCGTTGGGCAGCAGGTCGCGCATCAGCAGCAGGATGGCGTTGTTCGCGGTCACGCCGCTCGGCGCGTCGCCGCCGTCGAGCAGGACCTGCTTGTCCTGGACGTACTCGGAAACGGTGACCGCGGCGATCATGCCGGGGATGATCACGATGAACGGGATCAGCATCTTCGGGAAGGCGCCGATGATCGGCGTCCGCCGCGCGGCCGACATGCTCTTCGACGCCATCGCGCGCTGGACCTCGACGAAGTTCGTGGTCCAGTAACCGAAGGACAGCACGAAACCGAGACCGAAGACGAGACCGAGGACCGACAGGAAGCTGTTGCCGAAGCCGGTGAGGTTGTCACCCGGCCACGAGTGCAGCTGCGCTTCGCCGCCGGGGCTCGCGGTGACCTTGTCGACAAGGCCCTGCCACCCGCCGACCTTCACCAGGCCGACGATGGTCAGCGGCAGCAGCGCCGCGACGATCACGAAGAACTGCAGCACCTCGTTGTAGATCGCGGCGGAGAGGCCGCCGAGCGCGGTGTAGGAGAGCACGACCGCGGCCGCGACGATGATCGACACCCACAGCGGCCAGCCGAGCAGGAGGTTCACCACGCTGGCGAGCAGGAACAGGTTCGCGCCCGCGATGAGGATCTGCGCGCTCGCGAAGCTGATGCCGTTGACCAGGTGGGCGGGTTTGCCGAACCGGCGGAGCATGAACTCCGGGACACTGCGGACCTTCGAACCGTAGTAGAACGGCATCATCACGATGCCGAGGAACAGCATCGCCGGGATCGCGCCGATCCAGAAGTAGTGGACCGTCGGCAGGCCGTAGAGCACGCCGTTGGCCGACATGCCCATGATCTCGACCGCGCCGAGGTTCGCCGAGATGAAGGCGAGACCGGTGACCCAGGCGGGCAGCGAGCGGCCGGAGAGGAAGAAGTCGAGGCTGCTCGAGACCGACCTTCGCGCCATGTACCCGATGCCGAGCACCAGTGCGAAATAGAAGGCGAGCAGGACGTAGTCGATCGGACTTGCGTCGAGCCGCAGGTTCGCATCGGCCAGCACGTGCAACCGACCCACCTCCATAGTGAAAATGTCCACGAGAAACGCCGGTATCGCGTCAATCGCGGACCATACTGCATGGATTCAGGAGCGGCAGTACGGGTGGGCGGCGACCGCCCTGACGTGTCTGTTTCGGGACAGTTCCTGACAATTCCTGTCCGCTTATCGGCAGAACTGCCGTCCCGGCGCCGCGGCGAGTCCGGTTGGCTGCCTCGATGGACTGGACCCTTGTCGAGCGCGCGTCCTGGATCGCGGGCATCGTCAGCGCCTTGCTGGCGGTCATCGCGGCCTGGCTGGCATACCGGGCCACCAAGGGGACGACCCGCGATCTCGCGCTGCTCATCTCCGCGGCCACGGACAAACCCGAGGTGCTGGAGCGAGTGGAAGCCGCCGCACGGGAGCGGGTCGAGACCATCAGGCAGCGGGTGCGCGCCGTACTGGCCACGACAACCTCGGCAGCGGGGTTTCTCGCCGCCGCCGGCGTGATCGCGCTCGTGCTGGCATCCTTGCCGGATCACGTGCGGACCACGGTCGCGGGTGGCGACGCACCCCGGACGGTGCAGGAGTGCCCGAACGCGGGCGAAGCGACGTTATGCGCACCGATGCACATCTACGAACTGGCTCCCGGTGGGAAGGTCGAGACCCGGTTCGCGGGAGTCCACCGGCCGTCGAAACGAGGTACCGGCATGCTGTCCGTCGAACTGCCCGATTGTGAGGCGGAGGTGCGGTGGCACGTCTCGGTCGGCGGCGCGGTGGCCGCCGAGGCCGTCTCCCGCGACAGCCTGGTGCGCGTCGAGTTCCCCGTGGCGAGCGACCAGGGGTACACGTTCACGGCGGAACGTCCCGCCGGCTCGGGCTGTCCCGGAACCGAGGTGCGAGTGCGGACCGGGATCACCTTCGACCGTTAGGACGCAGCACGAAAAGGGCCGCTCCGGGCTTCCGCCGGGAACGGCCCTTTCCCGTGACCGGTGGGGGTTTACCGGTCCGTGGGCAGGCTTACTTCGCCGTCCTCCTCGATCAACCGGGCGAGGACGTCGTCCGGCAGGTACGTGCGGTGCGGGTAGCCCGAGCCCCACGAGTTGAGGAACGGCACGGCGCCGAGTTCGTCGGCACGCGGGTTGCCCAGGACCTCGTGCACCTCGTCGACCGTCTTCGCCCAGCGATAGGCCTGGATGCCGTTCTTGACGTCGGGCGTGTAGGCGGCCCGCTTGACGTGGTCGTCGTCCGTGTAGGTCTCGGACCACGGGACGTGGCCCAGTTCGAGCAGGACCTCGGCCGCCGCGCGGACGGACGTGCCGTTGTTGTCGCCGGGGTTGGTCTCGCCCCATTCGTCACGGAGCTTCGACTGGTCCCACAGCCACCGCGCGGCGTACAGGTCGCCGTTGAACATCGTCATGCAGCGCGACCAGCCAAAGCCGACGCAGGCGCCTTCCTTGCCCTGGTCGTAGAAGGCGTACTGGGTGTCACCGTCGGTCGATTCACCGGGTTCGAGGCAGACGCAGTGCCCGCCGCGGATCCTCGTGAGCGATTTCGCTCCGCCTTTCGCGACGAAGAACTCGCCGGACTTCTCGTCCTTCTCCGGTACGTCGAATTCCTTGTACCAGTTGACACCGATGACGACCGGCGACCGGGTGGGCCGGTCCTCGGTGGCCAGCGCGGTCAGCGGATAGCGCTCGACGTGGCGCCAGTCGTCCGGGACGAACCGGCCGAGGCGGCCGTCCGCCGGGTCGCTGCCGATCGGGCGATAACGCATGGGATCCTCCTATCCCTCATCCCACCGGAATACCGCCGGCGAGTTCACTGCGGCACAATCTTTTCCAGAAACCGCCGCGCGGCCTCCCGCCCGCTTTCGAAGAGGCGCTTCTTCTCCTCTTCGCCGAGCCCGAAGTCGACGGCGGAAACCCCGGTCGTGTCGACGTACACCGTCCGCCGGTTCACACCTTCCTCGTGCAACCGGTAACGATTCCAGTCCGACAGCAGGGTTTCGAGCGAACCGATGGCGATCCGCAACGCGCTCTTCACCGGTTTGTCGTTGCCGCCCGCGGGTTCCCCGGACAGCTTCACGCCCCAGGTCGGCCACCTCGGCTTCTTCGCGTCGGTCCGGTCGAAGACGGTGATCGGGAAGTTCGACAGCAGGCCGCCGTCGACCCACGTGACGGTCCCCTCGGGGTGGACGTCGAACTGCACCGGCCGGAAATAGAGCGGGATCGACATCGACGCGCGGACGGCGTCGACGATTTTCTCCGCACCGGGATCGCGGCCGTACTGGGAATAGTCCCAAGGCAACCGGACGAGCACGCGACGGGTCAGGTCACTGACGTGGACGACGAGGGAATACCGTTGGTACGGAAGCAAAGTACCCTCGGGATCCTCGATGGCGAGATCGGCGAAGGTGCGCACTCCGACCTCTTCCAGCAACGGCGTGAGCCATTCGGTGAGATACTCACCGGAGTGCATCCCGTCGTGCAGGAGCAGATCGACGCCGTCACCGATCGGGCCGGTGACCTTGTCGAGCAGGGACTGATCCTGAAAACGGCGGCAGTCCAAGTCGTTCATCACCGCTTCCAGACCACCGAGATCCTTGCCCGCCTTCTGATACGCGGCGACCAGTGTCGCGACGATCGCGCCCGCGCTCGTCCCGGCGATCCGGGGAAACGAATAACCGGCTTCGTGCAACTCCAGCACCGCGCCCAGCAGCCCGATACCTTTGACGCCGCCGCCTTCCAGCACGAGATCGACGTTCTTCCGAGAATCAGCCATGGCACATCACCCCTGCACCCGCGACCGCCGCATGTCGGCGATAACCCTCGCGGAAATCGAGTGTGACACAGCGCGAGACCGGGCAATCCGGCGTTCACCCGAATGGCACAGAAATAGCTGGTTCTTTTGCAGGAGAACGCGAGTTCGTTAATTTCTCGCCGCCCTTTTGGGCATTCTGTGTCGCGAGAAAGAATGCAGATACGAATCCGAGGACTCGATTCGATATCGGCTGTTCGCCGCGAGGAGCCGACGCGAGTAGTCCCCTGGATGCGGTGGTTGCGCGTTCAACTACCGCCTCCAGAGGACTACTCGCGAAACTCAGAAGAGGCGGAACTCGTCCGATTCGATGCCGCGCAACGCGTCGTAGTCCAGCGTGAGGCACCGGATCCCCCGGTCCTCGGCCAGCACCCGCGCCTGCGGCTTGATGATCTGCGCCGCGAAGACGCCCTGCACCGGCGCCAGCAGCGGGTCGCGGTTGAGCAGTTCCAGGTACCGCGTCAGCTGCTCGACGCCGTCGATCTCGCCACGCCGCTTGATCTCGACGGCGACACTGGCCCCGTCGGCGTCGCGGGCCATGATGTCGACCGGCCCGATCGCGGTCGGGAACTCCCGCCGCACCAGGGTGTAGCCCTCACCGAGGGTCTTGATGTGCTCGGCGAGCAGTTCCTGAAGGTGCGCCTCGACACCGTCCTTCTGCAGTCCCGGTTCCGCGCCGAGTTCCTGGGGGTGGTCGTGGAAGATCTCGTCGATCGTGATGACGAGCTTCTCCCCCTGCTTGTTCTCGACGATCCACAGCTTGCCGTCCTCGATCAGCCAGCACGGCGGGCTCATCCAGTTCAGCGGCTTGTAGGCGCGGTCGTCCGAATGCACGGACACCGAGCCGTCGGCCTTCACGAGCAGCAGCCGGGTGGCCATCGGCAGATGGGCGGTCAGACGGCCGGCGTAGTCGACCTGGCAGCGAGCGATCACAAGGCGCACCCCGCGAGGGTAGGACAAGCACGGCGATACTGTGCGCATGGACCCCGTTCAGCGTGTCAGCTCCCGCGAGGTGTACCGGAACAACTGGATGACCCTGCGCGAGGACGCCATCCGGCGGCTCGACGGTTCCGAGGGGATCTACGCCGTCGTCGACAAACCCACCTGTGCCGTGGTGATCCCGTTCGACGGTGCCCGGTTTCACCTGGTCGAACAGTTCCGCTACCCGGTCGGGATGCGGCGCTGGGAGTTCCCGATGGGCACCGCGCCCGAGCTGGCCGACGTCCCGCCGCTCGAACTCGCCGCCCGCGAACTGCGGGAGGAGACCGGGCTGATCGCGGGCTCGATGGCCGACCTCGGCAAGACCGACGTCGCGCCCGGGTTTTCGAGCCAGCGCGGGCACGTGTTCCTCGCCACCGATCTCACGCAGGGTGAAGCCCAGCGCGAGGTCGAGGAGCAGGACATGCGGACGGCGTGGTTCGAGCGCGGGGAGTTCGAGAAGATGATCGCTTCGGGCGACATCACCGACTCACAGACGCTGGCCGCCTACACACTTCTGCTCATGCGCGAGCGACTCTGACCCCCACCCGCGCGTGCCATGAAGGGGCCTTTCATAGCAAATTTTGCTATGAAAGCGTCCTTCATGGCACGCCCAGCGTGGCTCAGTCGGGCCACACCGGGGAACGCTTCTCCAGGAAGGCCGCCATCCCCTCACGTGCACCGGGCAGCTGCGAAGCCGAAGCCATCACCTCCAGCGCCAGCGCGTAGGCGTCGGCCTCGGGCCGGTCCAGCTGCGCGTAGAGGGTCTGCTTGCCCATCGCCTTGCTGGCCCGGCTCCCCCGCGTCGCACGTCCGAGCAGCGAAGCGACGGCCTCGTCCAGCGAGTCGTCCGGCACGACGCGGTTCACCAGGCCCCAGTCCAGTGCGGTCGCGGCGTCGACGACGTCGCCGGTGAGTGCCAGCTCCATCAGGCGTTTCCGCCCGATCGCGCGCGCCACCGGCACCGCGGGCGTGTGACAGAACCAGCCGCCCTTGCCACCGGGAAGGGCGAACCCGGCGGACTCCGCGGCGACGGCGAGGTCGCACGAGGCAACCAGCTGGCAGCCCGCGGCGGTCGCGAGCCCGTGCACCCGCGCGACGACGACCTGCGGGACGGACCGCATCGTGCCCATCAGATCCGTGCACAGCCGCAGCAGCTCGCGCACGCCCATCAGGTCGCGCGCGGCGACGTCGCCGAAGTCGTGTCCCGCCGAGAACACCGGCCCGGCGCCCGCCAGGACGATCCCGGTGGCGTCGGTGTCCCCGGCCTCGCGGAACGCCGCGACGAGCTCGGCGAGGTGGTCCGCCGACAGCGAGTTCCGCCGCGCGGCGCGGTTCATGGTGATCGTGACGGTGTCGCCGTCCCGCTTCACGAGGATGTGCTCGTACTCGGCCATGCTTCGACGGTAACCGACCGGAACGTCCGGCGATACGAATCGGGCCCGACACCGACGTCGGCACGGAGCCTTCGCCGCAGGTTGGCGGCGGTGCCGAGGCCGGAACGCTGCGCGACCCGCTCGACCGGGAGCTCGGTGGTCTCCAGCAGCCGCCGCGCGAGCCGCACCCGCTGCGCGCGCAGCCACCGCCCCGGTGTCACGCCGGTGGCCGCCGCGAACTCGCGATGGAAGGTCCGCTCGCTCAGCCCGGCGTGACCGACGAGGTCGTCGACGCCGATGTCGTCGGCGATCCGCTCCAGCGCCCAGTCCATTGTGGACGACACGCTCGGCCTCGACGGCTTGGGCGGCAACGGGTTGTCGACGTACTGCCGCTGGCCACCTTCCCTCGCGGGCGGCATCACCAGCCGCCGGGCGAGGGCGGCGGCGACCTCGGCGCCGTGCTCGCGGCGCACCAGATGCAGGCAGAGATCCAGCCCGCCGACCACCCCGGCGGAGGTCAGGACGTCGCCCTCGTCGGTGAACAGGACGTCCCGCTGGACGACGGCGTCGCGAGCGGCGGCTTCGAGATCGTCCAGCAGCCGCCAGTGCGTGGTGACGGAGCGGCCGTCGAGCAACCCGGCCGCGGCCAGCGTGAAGGCCCCGGAGCACAGCGACGCCACGGTGATCCCCGCCCGGTGCGCCTTGCGCAGCGCGGCGACGGCGGCCGCGGGCACCCCGGCGTGCGGGTCAACCCGGCCGGGCACGAGGACGAGATCACAGCCCGCCAGCCCGCTCAGCCCATGGGTGGCCTCGATCCGGCCGAACGGATGGACGGCGATCGAGCCGCGGCCGGACGCGCAGAGCCGGACCTCGAAGGGACCGATACCGCTGTCGGTCCGGTCCACGCCCCAGACCTCGCCGATCACACCCAGATCGAAAGACCGGCTGCCCGGCAGGAGGAGCACACCCACGGTTCGCATGGCAGGAAAGTACCGCATCGCGCTTCGTCTGCCACTCCCCGACGACGGCGGAACGCGTGAAACTCGACGCCATGACCACTGAAAACAAGGCCCTGCTCGTGATCGACGTCCAGCGCGGCTTCGACAAGCCCGTCTGGGGCCCGCGCAACAACCCCGGCGCGGAAGCCAACATCAAGGCGCTCGTCGACGCCTACCAGGAGCGCGGGCTGCCGATCGTGCTGGTGCACCACGACTCCGTGAAACCCGGCTCGTCGCTCCAGCCGGGACAGGAGGGCAACCACTTCAAGCCCGAACTCGACGGCGTGCGCGCGGACCTGGTGTTCGGCAAGAAGGTCAACTCGGCCTTCCACGGCGACGTCGATCTCGACGGCTGGCTGAAGACGCGCGGCATCACGTCGTTCGTGCTCGCCGGTATCCAGACGAACTTCTGCTGCGAGACCACCGCGCGCGTCGGCGGGAACCTCGGCTACGACGTGACTTTCGCGCTCGACGCCACCTTCACCTTCGACCTCGCCGGGCCGGACGGCAGCGTCCTGACCGCGGACGAGCTCTCCAAGGCGACCGCGACGAACCTGCACGGGGGCGGGTTCGCCACGGTCACCTCGACGAAGGAGATCCTCGGGAGGCTTTGAGACTGCCGGGCCGGACTGGGTCAAGTTGGTCGTGAGTGGCGATTCGTGTTCTAACCCGAATCGCCACTCACGACCAGTTGTACCGACGCGGTCGTGAGCCTCACGCCCGGTCGATGACCGCCTTGAGGAACCGCCGCGTCCGGTCGTGCTCCGGGTCGTTGAACAGCTTGTCCGGCGTGGCGTCCTCCAGCACCTGCCCCTGGTCGAACATCATCACCCGGTCCGAGACGTCCCGCGCGAACTGCATTTCGTGCGTGACACAGAGGATCGTGATGTCGGTGGACGTCGCGATCTCGCGCAGCACGCGCAGGACGTCGGCGACCAGTTCCGGGTCGAGCGCCGACGTCACCTCGTCCAGCAGCAGCACGTCCGGCCGCATCGCGAGCGCGCGGGCGATCGCGACGCGCTGCTGCTGGCCACCGGAAAGCCGGGTGGGGTGCGCGTCCTTCTTGTCCGTGAGCCCCACCATTTCCAGCAGTTCGGCGGCCCGCGCCTCGGCCTCGTCCCTGGCGACGCCGAGCGAATGGATCGGCGCCTCGGTGATGTTGCGCAGCACGTTCATGTTGGGGAACAGGTTGAACTGCTGGAACACCATGCCGATCCGCTTGCGCGCCTCCCGCAGGTACTTCTCGTCCGCGGGTACCAGTTTCTCGCCGCGCTTCATATGGCTCAGATAGTCGCCGCAGACCTCGATGGTGCCGCCGTCGACCTTCTCCAGTGTCATCAGCAGCCGCAGGATCGTCGTCTTCCCGGACCCGCTCGGCCCGATCAGCGAGACGAACTCCCCTGGCGCGACGGTGAAATCGAGGTCGCGCAGCACGACGTGGTCTCCGTAGGACTTGACCACCTGCGAGAACCGGATCATCGGGGAATCAACTGTGGGCGGCACGTCGCTCCAACCTTCTCACCAGAATCGAAGCCGGCAGGCTCACCAGCAGGAACAGCACCCCGGCCAGGGTGTACGGCTCGACGACGCGGAACGTGTCGGCGCCGACCTCCTTCGCCCTCGCCAGGACGTCGACGACGCCGATCGCCAGCAGCAACGGCGTTTCCTTGAACATCGAGATCGTGTAGTTGCCGAGCGCGGGCAGCACCCGTGGCACCGCCTGCGGCAGGACGACCGCGGTCCACACCCGCGACCTCGGGAGGTTCAGCGCGGTCGCGGCCTCCCACTGTCCTTTCGGGACAGCCTCGATCCCGGCACGGTAGACCTCGGCCGCATACGTCGCGTAATGCACGCCGAGCGCGATGACACCGGTGGTGAACGGGGACAACGTCATCCCGCCCACCGGCTGGATCACGTAGTAGAGCACGAACACCTGGATCAGCAAGGGCGTGCTGCGGACGAACTCGATGAACAGCAGAACCGCCTGGGACAACACGGGAATCCCCGTCCGGCGGATCAGCGCGAACACCAGGCCGAGCGCGTACGCGACCACCGAGGCCAGCAGGGTGATCTCGACGGTGACGAGAAGCCCTTCCAGCAGAAGGGGAACCGATTTCGCGGCGGATTCCCAGCTCCAATCCATCACACACCTCCCGCGGTGGCCGTCATCTTGGCCGGGGCCCGGCCGAGACGCCGCGCGGCGAGCCGTTCCAGCAGCCGCATCCCGCTCGTGATCAGCAACGCGAGCAGGAGGTAGAGCACGAGTTCGGTGCCGTAGATCCAGCCGATCTCGGCACTGAACACCGGCCGCAGCAGTTCACCTTGGCGGGCCATCTCCGGGACCCCGATGAACGACAGCAGTGCGGTGCTCTTCAGCAACTGGATGAAGAGATTGTTGAACGGTGGCAGCATTTCCGCGAACGCCTGCGGCAGGATCACCCGCCGCATCCGCTGGGCCGGGCTCAGGTTGAGCGCGACGGCGCCCTCGAACTGCGCGCGCGGGACCGAATTCACCGCGCCGCGGACGATCTCCGCGCCGTAGGCCCCGTGGTTGAGCCCCAGCACCAGGATCCCGGCGAACATCGGCACCAGCTGGAGGCCGACCAGCACCGGAAGCACGAAGTAGAGCCAGAACAGCTGGACGACTTCCGAGGTGCCGCGGAAGATCTCGACGTAGACCCGGGAAATCCCCCGCACCGGCCGGGACGGGGATCTCAGCGCCAGCCCGGCGGCCAGCGAGAGCACCACGGTGAGCGCGATCCCGCCGAGCGCCGCGGTGACGGTCGCGGTCAGTCCACTGAGGACGGACGTGATGATATGCGATACCGACGAGGACATGTGGTTCGCCCCGTCACACCGCGCAGAGTGTCTCGGTGGTGACACCGGGCTTCGGCAGGTTGTCCGCCGAGAACCCGAACGGTGTCACGATCCTGGTCCATTCGCCGCTGTCCTGCAGCTTCTTGAGTTCGATGTTGAACGCCTCACGCAACGGGTCGTCGTCCTTGCGGAAGACGAAGGCGCCGGCGGACACGACCGGTTTGCCGTCCTTGATCGGGTCGAAGCCTGGCGTGACTTCGGCGGCCGCGCCGGGGCTCTTCGCCAGGACGTCCTTGAGGGAGATGTCGGTGAGCGCGGCGCAGTAGACCCGGCCGTCGGTGACCGCGCGGAGCATGTTGTCCTGCGAATCGAGGGTGACGATCTGGTCCTCGGCGACGCCGGAGTCGGTGGCGTACCCCTTCTCCACGGCCGCCGAGAGCACGGCGACCTTGACCTTCTTGGCCGCGATGTCCTCGAACTTCAGCACCTGCTGTGGGTTCCCCTTGGGTACCAGCAAAGCGGTCAGCGCCGAGTAGTCGGGGATCGAGAAGGCCGCCGCGTCGCAGCGTTCCTTCTTGATGTTCATGCCCGCCGCGACGACGTCGTACTTCCTGGCGTTGAGCGCGGGGATCAGCTGGTCGAAGGAGACCGCTTCGGCGTCCACGTTGTCGATGCCCATGGCCTTGAAGACGGCGCGGGCGACCTCGGGTGCCTCACCGGTGACCCTGCCGCCCTGGTCCGTGAAACCGTACGGCGCTTCGTTCGCGATACCGATCCTGATCTTCTTCGCGTCCTTGGCCGCCTGCAACGCGTCCCCGGAAGACGTGGACGTGCACGCGGACAGCAGCACCGGACCACCGATCGTCACCGCGCCCAGAACCGCTGACCGCCGGAAGAACTCCCGCCTCGACCACTCGCCGTGCACCATCGCGGCACCTCTTTTCGATTAATCGGTTTTAATCGAAACGTAGGTGGGTACCTTGGCGCGGGCAGTGTGAGCGGGTGACGAACCACCTGCCGTTACGGTACCGAGATTTACGGTGACCTTATGTGCTCAGACCGTGGCGCTCCCGCACCAATCCGACAATTCCGTTCATGATGTCGGTGAGTTCGTAGTCCTTCGGCGTGAACACTTTCGCGATCCCCCGCTCCAGCAGGAGCTTCTCGTCGTCCGGCGGGATGATGCCGCCGACGATGACCGGGATGTCGCCCGCGCCCGCGGCCCGCAAACCGTCCACGACCTGCGGCACGACCTCGAGATGCGAACCAGAGAGCACCGAAAGCCCGACGACGTGCACGCCCTCCTGGACGGCGGCCGCGACGATCTGCTCCGGGGTGAGCCGGATGCCCTGGTACACCACCTCGAAACCGACGTCGCGCGCCCGCACGGCCACCTGCTCGGCGCCGTTCGAGTGCCCGTCTAGGCCGGGTTTGCCGACCAGGATCCGCAGCCGCTCGCCGATCTCGGTGTTCGTCGCCTTGACCCGCTCACGGACCCGGCGGATCTCCTCGTTGCCCTCACCCGCGGCCGCCGACGCGGAAACCCCGGTGGGAGCGCGGTATTCGCCGAACACCTCGCGCAGCGCGCCCGACCATTCGCCGGTGGTCACCCCGGCGCGGGCACAGTCGATCGTGGCCTCGAACAGGTTCTCCGACGTCTTCGCGATGGCCTTCAGCTTCTCCAGCGCCGACTCGGCGGCCGCGTTGTCGCGCTGCGTCCGCCATTCCTCGATCGCGGTGACGGCCTGCTTTTCGACGGCGGGGTCGATCGTTTCGATCGCCTTGGCCCCTTCGGCCTGCAGCGGCGAAGGCTCGGTGGTCTCGAACTTGTTGACCCCGACCAGGATCCGCTCGCCGTTCTCCATACCGCGCCGGTACTCCGCGAGCGAGGCGACGAGCTGGGACTTCATGTAGCCGCTCTCGACGGCCGCGACGGCGCCGCCGAGATCCTGCACGCGCGCGATCTCCTCGCGCGCGCCGGCCATGATCTCGTCGACCTTGGCCTGGATGACGTGCGAGCCGTCGAAGATGTCCTCGTACTCGAGCAGGTCGGTCTCGAACGCGAGCACCTGCTGCATCCGCAGCGCCCACTGCTGATCCCACGGCCGGGGCAGGCCGAGCGCCTCGTTCCACGCGGGCAGCTGGATCGCGCGCGCCCTGGCGCCGCGGGAAAGCGAGACCGCGAGCATCTCCAGCACGATGCGCTGGACGTTGTTCTCGGGCTGCGCCTCGGTCAGGCCCAGCGAGTTGACCTGCACGCCGTAGCGCAGCCGTCGCGCCTTGGGATCCGTGACGCCGTAACGATCCCGGGTGATCTCGTCCCAGAGCGCGGTGAACGCGCGCATCTTCGACATCTCTTCGACGAACCGCACACCGGCGTTGACGAAGAACGAGATCCGCGCGACCACCTTGGCCATGTCGGCCTGCTCGACCTGCCCGGAGTCGCGGACCGCGTCGAGGACGGCGATGGCGGTGCACAACGCGTACGCGACCTCTTGCGTCGGCGTCGCGCCGGCCTCCTGCAGGTGATAGCTGCAGATGTTGATCGGGTTCCACTTCGGCACGTGGTGCACGGTCCACGCGATCATGTCGGTGATCAGGCGGAGACTCGGGCCCGGCGGGAAGATGTAGGTACCTCGGGAGAGGTATTCCTTGATGATGTCGTTCTGCGTGGTGCCGGTGAGCTTGGCCAGCACCTCGTCCACGTCACGGCCCTCGGCTTCGGCCTGCTCGCGCGCGACGGAGACGTAGAGCGCCAGCAGCCACATGGCGGGCGCGTTGATCGTCATCGAGGTGTTGGCCTCGGCGAGCGGGATGCCGTCGAAGAGGCGCCGCATGTCGTCGATATGCGAAACCGGGACGCCGACCTTGCCGACCTCGCCCTTGGACAGCTGGTGATCCGGGTCGTAGCCGGTCTGCGTCGGCAGATCGAAGGCGACCGAGAGGCCGGTCTGCCCCTTCGCGAGGTTACGGCGGTACAGCTCGTTGGACGCGGCCGCGGACGAGTGGCCCGCGTAGGTCCGCATCACCCAGGGGCGGTCCCGTTCACGGTCCGTGGGATAGGGCACGGTGCACCTCCGGCGCTGGACGACCGCCCGAGTGTACCGGCCGGTAACATCAGCCGCACGGTTGTATAGCACACAGTCGAGTCATTCTCGGTGGCTGAATCGGACACAGTCGGGTCATTCTCCGGCCATCGATCCCTGGCGCTGTCGTGCCTCGTCGACGGCTTTCGCGAGCTTCTCGCGCACTTTCGCCACGTCGCTGACACCCACGAGGATGACCGGCGGCTCGCGGTCCTTCCCGGTACCCGCGCCGAAGTTCGCCGACGCCCACGCCAGCACGCCGAGCCTGCCGAAGGTGATCGTCCCGGTCTTGCCCGGCCCGGGCGTGACGACGGGATCCGCCAGTCCGGCCAGCGCCGCGGACTCCTCCTTGCGGCGGACGAGCGAACTGGTCGCGATGACCCTGCCGTCCGTGACGGCGTACGTCGTCGAAGCAAGCCTGAGGTAGCGGATCAGGGGCCTGCCGGCGAGATGGAAGACGCCCGCGGCGGTGAGCACGACCCACCCGGCCATGTGGAACGCCGTGTCGTGGTTGGCGGCGAAGAACGCCGTGACGCCACCGAGCCAGAGCAGTCCGACGGGGACGTTGAACCGGTCACCGGGATTGAAGAGGGGCCTGCGCACCGGCTGCCCGGCCCAGATGACCCGTTCGCCCGGAAGGAGGTCGATCTGCCCCTCATGCATGCCACGGCACACTACCCGTCCGGGGGACGGGCGGCAGTGTCCGTTCGTCGGTGAAATTCCGGGCCGAACGGACCTATCCGAGTCGTCGGCGCGGGTGGGTCGTGGGGGGGGGGTTTGGGTTTTCCCCCCACCCCCCCCCCCCACCCCCCCCCCCCCCCCCCCCCCCCTCCCCCAATCCCTTGGAGGCCTCCCCCCTCCCCCCCCAAGCGGGGAAGGAGGCCGCCCCG
>NZ_JBWKEC010000020.1:0-134705 GCF_056435645.1 Amycolatopsis sp. NPDC043889 | reverse complement strand
CCTTCCCTACGCTCAAGGTAGGGAAGGAGGCCTTCACGGACACCAGAACGCCGGCAACGGCACGTTAAGGCTGGTCCAGGTCCCCTCGTGAGTGGCGTTTCGGGTTAGAACCCGAAACGCCACTCACGACCACCTTGCGCCGACCATGCCACATTCGCCTTACCCCTCAACAGCCGTCCTTGCCACGCACGAGGCTGGACTGAAGAGCGGAATCCGTGCTTCACTCCTTGGCATGCCGTACCGCCGGACCCCGAAGACACAGGCCAGGCTGGACTCGCAGCGAGGCGAGATACTCGCCGCGGCCATCGCGCTGCTGGCCGAGACCGGTTACGCGGGCTGCTCCATGGCCGCGGTCGCCGCGCGGGCGGGCGTGGGCACAGGCAGCGTGTACCGGCAGTTCCCGTCCAAGGCCGGCCTCGTCGTCGAAGTCTTCCGCGAGGTGGTCTCCCGGGAGGTCGACGCCGTCGAGGCCGCCGCGTCCCAGGGTGACGTCCGCGAGCGCGTGGTCGCCGTCATCGAGACCTTCGCCGGACGGGCGTTGAAGGCGCCGAGGCTGGCGTACGCGCTGCTAGCCGAGCCGGTCGACGCCGTGGTGGAGGCCGAGCGCCTGGTGTTCCGCCGCGCGTTCCGCGAGGTCATCGCCACGAACATCGCCGACGGCGTGGCGAGGGGACTGCTGCCACCGCAGGACGCGGAAGCGACAGCCGCGGCGCTGGTCGGCGCGGGCGCGGAAATGCTGGTCGGCCCCTTGGCCGGGGAAAGCGGACCGGACACGATCCCGCAGCTGGTCACGTTCACCCTGCGTGCGCTGGGAGGTTCCGATGGCGTTTGAGACGCTCACGTACCGCGTCGAAGACCGGAAGGCCTACCTGACGTTGGACCGCCCCGAGCGGCTCAACGCGATCAACGACGTCATGCCGCGCGAGATCCGCCAAGCCGTGGAGCTGGCGAACGAGGACGACGGGGTCCGGGTGATCGTGGTGCGCGGCGGGGGCCGGTCGTTCTGCGCCGGATACGACCTCAAGCAGTTCGCCGAGGACGACGCCGAAGGCCGCTGGAACCAGGGCCCGGTCTGGGATCCGGTCAAGGACTACCGGGTGATGAAGCGCAACACCGACGATTTCTTCAGCCTGTGGCGATCGCTGAAACCCACCGTCTGCCAGGTGCAGGGCCACGCGATCGCCGGCGGCAGCGACATCGCGTTGTCGTGCGACGTGCTGATCATGGCGACCGACGCGCGCATCGGCTATCCGCCCGCACGGGTGTGGGGCTGCCCGACGACCGCGATGTGGGTCTACCGCGTCGGCGCTCAGCGGGCGAAGCGGATGCTGCTCACCGGCGACACCATCGACGGCGCCACCGCGGCCGAATGGGGACTCGCGCTCGAGGCGGTGGAACCCGGACGGCTCGAAGCGGCCGTCGAGGAACTGGCCGACCGGATGGCGGGCGTGCCGACGAACCAGCTGGTGATGCAGAAACTGATGATCAACCAGGCCTACGACAACATGGGCCTTCCCGGCACCCAGACGCTCGCGACGCTTTTCGACGGCATCACCCGGCACAGCCCCGAAGGCCGCTGGTTCCGGGAGTTCGCCGAACGCGATGGTTTCCACGAGGCGGTGGCCTACCGCGATTCCGGGCAGGTCATCCCGGACGGCGGCGGACCGCTGCCCGAGCACAAGGATCCGAGGAGGTCGTCATGACCGCGAACACCGAAAGCGAACGCGTCGCCGAGCGCCTGCAGCGCTCCTCCGCGCGGCTCTCCTACGACCCGGACGTCGACGTCGACTGGCTCGCGCCGCTCGTCGACGGGGCGTACGGCAAGGCACCGGAGCGATGTTCCCTGTACGGCACGGAGTTGTGGGAACGTCTCGACGAAGACCAGCGCGCCGAGCTGAGCCGTCAGGAGGCCGCGGCCGCGGCGGCGTCGGGTATCTGGTTCGAGCTGATCCTCATGCAAGGCCTCGTGCGCCACGTCTACAACAGCGACCCGACGACGCACAACGCCCAGTACGCGCTCACCGAGATCGCCGACGAATGCCGTCACAGCACCATGTTCGCCCGCTCGATCGAGAAGAGCGGCGGTGTCGTCCGGCGCCCGAGCCGCTCGGCGCACCGCGCGGGCAAGGTGTTCGGCGCGATCTGCGGCCCGGCGCTGCTGTTCGCCGGCGCCATCTACGTCGAGGAACTCGCCGACGGCATGCAACGCGAGATGATGCGCGACGACAACCTGCAGCCGATGATCCGGATGATCTCGCGTATCCACGTCATCGAAGAAGCACGGCACATCAGCTTCGCCAAGGACGAACTGAGCCGGGCCTGGGCGCGTCACGGCCGCGTCGGCCGCGAACTGATCCGCTGGGCGATCGCCGGGATGGCCTACGTCGCGACGTCGGAGTTGTTGCACCCCAAGGCATACACCTCCGTCGGCCTCGACCCCCGCGAAGCCCGCCAGGCCGCCGCCGCGAACCCGCACTGGCGCCGGACCAAGGCGGCGTGGGCAGCCAAGGCCGTCGAACACTTCACCGAGATCGGCCTCATCGGCGGCCCCAGCCGTCGTCTCTGGCGCCGCGCCGGCGTCATCGACTGAACAAGGAAGGCACTCCATGTCCAAGCTCCTCGGCCTCGGCATCGCCGCGACCGGCCTCGCCCACTTCGCCGCCCCGGCGGCCTTCGAACCTGTGACGAAGATGGCCTTCGCCGACGACGTCCGCAACTGGACCTACCGCAACGGCGCCACCGAACTCGCCATCGGCCTGGCGATCGCGGCCCGCCCCACGCGGAAGGCCGGGTTCGCGGGTCTGGCCGTCTACGCGGGCTGGCTGGGCAAGCGCGTCCTCACCCGGCGCTAGTCAGGCGTCGAGGCACCACGCGGGCTTCGCCGACGAAGTCCGCGTGGTGCCTGGCGACGAAACATCCCTCTGCACAAAGAAAAGACGAATACATCGTCCACGGTGGACTATCAGGCCGGGCTCCTCGCGCCGTCGCCGGTGGCTCGCGCGAGGAACACACTCCGGGTGCGACGCGATCATCCGCCGATGAGTCCGGATCACGGAGCGCGGCGACGAGTGGACGCTCAGTGACTTTGCTCCAAGCAGGTGAACTCTTCACCGGATAGTTGCCTGTTCGCGGAGCCGGTCAATACGGTCAAGATCGCGGACGGACCTCGGGGGTCGGCGTTCCGTGTCGTACGCTTTCCGCGGAGACTGTCGCGGCGGGCGTTCCTTTTATTTTCCGATCACGCAAAGCGCGCATTCTGTCGTAATGCCTGCGCCGAAGATCGGTACAACGACTCTGTTGCGGGTGCCAATCCCGCGTGCTAGCTTGAATCGAGACGTACTGGGGAAGCAAGCCGGGAAATTCACCGGCCGGAAAACAAAGAATTACTGGGGAAGCAAGCGCGGGCGCCGTCGGGCGCTCGTGTGCAGTGCTCGCCGATACTGGGGAAGGCGCGCAACAATGACGAACTGGGGATCTTTCATGCCCATGCATGCCTTGTCCGAAGGTGTGTCCGGGTAAGCGCGGCTATCGCCGACATATTCGCGTTTCACACTGTCTCGTGTGCGCACGTTCCGAGCTCTATTCGGCGTGCCCTGAAAACTTGGGGTCCGACCGTCGGTACCTCATGTGAAAAGGAGGAAAGAATGCCCAAGGTGACTATCAGTGCCAAGCTCGGCGACGGAATGCTCCAGCACCTCTACGCGGAGCCGACCGTGGTCGAGGAGGCCTGTGGCATGCCGGGTGACGGTTGTGCCTGGGACTCGCAGTGCTGCCCCGGCCACCTGTGCAACTGGTTCCACTGCCAGCAGATCTGAGCCGGTCGAGCCTGACGTGAGTTGACGGGGGGCGCGGGTCTCGGGTCCGCGCCCCCTCTCCCGGACGTACCGTGACGGAAAGATGAAGGCAGTGAGAGTAAAAGAAGCAGGGCGGCGGGCAGGAGAATTCGTCGAATCCGTCCGTGATCCGGCGGGTGGGTATCGGATCGAGCGCTGGCCCGCTCTCGAGGGACGCCGCGCCGGACGTTTCGACCTCACCCGGGCCGTCGCCCGATTGCGCACTTATCAGCGGAAGAGATTCGGCTTTCTCGACCCCGTCGACGACGCCCTGTTCCTCACCGCCGGACTGCGTGCCATGGGTGCGCCCGCGTCGTTCAATCTCGGTCGCGAGATAGTCCCCGCGAGGGCTCCTGCCAGTTTCTTCGCGTGGGTTTCCTGTGAAGAGGCCGTGGTCAGCACCTCCGTCCCCGTTCGCGAAGAGTATGTCGTCGTTTTCCAGTCGAACGGGGGTGAGTAGGCCGTGCTGAGGCAAATAGAGCTGGACGACGGGAAAATCGTCTGCCGTGGCGGGGAAATCGATCCGCGGGCCGGCCTGACCGTGCGTTCCACCGCCTCCGAATTCGAGATCGGCCGACCGGAACCGACGTCGCGGGAGATCTTCTACCGGATCGGCGCCGGTCGCATCGAATTCAGCGAAGACGTCGAGGCGTTCCGAGCACGTTCCGACGCCGCTCTCGACCACGGACGGCTCCTCGCCCTCGTCGAGGGCTTGCCCGAACCTCCCGACGGCAGCCCGATGGCGGGCGTGTACCGCCTCACGGTCGGTTCGTACCTGACCCTGGGCGTCGACGGCGTTTCCGTCAGGCAGCGAAAATCCGAGGTCGTGCCCTCCCGTAAGCCGCTGCACAAAGCCGTCACCGGATACCTCGAGGGACTCGGCGGGGATTACGGGATCGCCTTCAGCGGCGGCCTGTCCTCGACGTTCCTCGCGACCTGCGCGCGTGCCGCCGGCCACACGCCCGTGCTCTTCGACGCCGGCGGCGCTCCCCGGCCGCCGTTCCCGGCGCCCGCCGGGCAGCGGATCGAGCACGTCCCCTGTGATCTGGCCGAGGTACTCGATCAGGACACGATCACCGGGGAGGAAGTGGCTCCGCCCACCCCGGAACTGGCGATGCGCCGCCATCTGGTCGATCGCCTCACGGGTTTCGCGCAGCGTCCGCTCGTGCTGGGGTCGCTGCTGGAAAGCCTGGTCACGACGACACTTTCCGAGGTCGAGGTCGGTCGCGGTGGACGGCATCTGCTGGCCTGCGAACCCTTCCACACCACCGGTGTGCTCCCCGACGTCGCCGCCGCGCTCGCCGCGCTCAAGACCCGGGGCGCCAACGCCGCGGCCGCCCGTGCGGCCGAGGAGCAACCGGGCCTCACCGCTCCCGCCACCGGTCACGGCGGGCACGGTCTGCCGGGGCTCACCGAAGAAGGACGGGAAGCGCTCAAGTCCGCGCAGCTGGCGACGGGCGCACTCTGGCGGGCCTACCTGGACCACCTTCCCGCGCCGGTCGGACGGGCACAGGCACGGCTGTGGGAGAACGGGGCGCTGGCCGTGGCGGGAGACCGGACGATCGTCCCCGGTCTCGACGCGGGGGTACTGGCGTCGGTCGCGGGTTACGACTCGCGGCGCCTCGGCCATATCCGCGACGGTCTCTTCGTCAACCAGGTCCCGATGCGCGAGGCGCTCGCGAAAGGCACCGGGCCCGTGCGCGAGGCGTCTTCGGCGTTCGCCCTGCGTGCCGCCGCGGCCCGGCACCTGCATCGCGAGCGCAAGAAGGTCGCCATCGAACTCTCGAACGGCAGCGTGCTCGCCGACCTGGGACTGCTCGACATCCGGCCGGTGCTCCGGATCCTCGACGACGCCGTGCTGACCGCGGACCGCGCGCCGATGCTGTTGCGCCTGACCTGGCTGGAGAGGTGGCTGAGGAAGCGATGACCTACGAACTCGCCGAAGGGGTCGTGTTCACCCGGCTCCCGTTCGGGGGTGGTGTGCTGGTCGAAGGCGCCACCCTGGCACTCGCCGAATGCACCGAATCCCAGGCCGTGGTGGTCCAGGACCTGCTGGGCTCGCCGGAGACGAAGCCGGAGGACGGCTTCGCCCGTGACCTGCTCGCATCGGGCTGGCTGGTCGAACGAAAGGACGTCCGTTGATCTCCGCACTGGGCCAGGCCGTGTTCGGCCTGCTGGCCGCGCCCCTGGTGGTCGCCGGTCTCTCCAAACTGTTCGTGCCCGCCGCCGAACTGTCGTGGCCGTACGGTTCCCGTCTCCTCGCCGCCCCGCACGGACCCCGGCTCGTCGGCGCGGGAGAGATCGGCGCCGCGGCCTTGATCATCGCGCTGCCCGGCGGTTTCGCCGCCTTGGTGGGGCTGGTCTCCTACACCGTGCTCGCCGTGGTGGCCTATCAGTTGCGCGGGCAGAAGTGCGCCTGCTTCGGGGCCGCGCGCCTCGCCTCCGTCGGCAGCGCGCATATCGGCGCGAACCTGGCGGGCGCGGTCGTCTCGGCCGCCGCTTTGCCCTTCCTCGCCGAACCTTCGCCGCTGCCGCGGCTCGCAGCCTGCGTCGCCGGTTCGGCGGTGCTCGTCGTCGTGCTGCGTCACTGGGACCGGCGGGCGGCCGAGGGCGACGGCGCCCCACCGTGCCTGGAACCCGTTTTCGGGGTGCGTCTCTACGTTTCCGGCTCGTGCCCGGCGTGCCGGTCGCTGCACACCCTGATCGACCGGATGGAGCCGGCGCGCCGGGACTCGATCACCACCGTGGTGCTCAACCCCGGCGACGAACGCCCGGCGGGTTTCGAAGGTCTCGGTGTGCCGTCCGCGACCGGCCTCGACGCCGCCGGGGAGCCGGTGTGTTCGGCCGTCGCGGGGATCGGCGACGTCAAGGCGCTCATCGACCGCATCGTGGTGCGCCTCCCCGGAGGGACCCATGCCGGTTAGCCACTCGCTCGGCCATCCGCACGGCGACGGCTCGCTCTCGGTGCGGACGACGCTGCCCGAGTGGCCGAGCCTGGCGGACCACCGGGGCGACCTCGGCGAATGGTGCGGTCTTGAACTCGACCCGCACCTCGTGGGGCTCGCGGTGGATCGCGCCGAACCCCTCTCCGTCGTGGTGCGGTATCCCGACGGTGACGAGTGGCGTCCGCCGGTGTCCCGGGCGACCGGCTTCGGGTACGCCTGGCATCCGCGTCTCCCCCTGCTCGCCGGCTTGGCGCACGGTCCCGGCGGGATCCACCCGTGGATCGCGGATTGCGCCGCGCGCACGGTGACCGAGCTGGACGGGATCAGGGTCGCCGCGTCCCTCACGACGTTCGGTAACGCCGCCGGCGCGCCCCTGTGCTGGCTCGACCGCGATCGCCTGCTGGTGCTCTGCCCCGAGAACAGCGAAAAGGCCGGGGCGGAGACCCCGGCCGATCCGCTCGTCTACGAGGCCGCCGGTCCCGGCTACGTGTCCTTCGAGCCCGGTATCGAAGCCTTGCTGGCAGCGGTGGGGGCGCGGGCGATCGAACTCGACCTGAACCGCGGCACCGGGCGTCCGTTGCTCCCCGAGGCACTTCTGGTGCGGCACCTCGAGCGGGGGACCGACGGCTCCGTGCTCGTCCACCACGTCTCCGGTCTGCGGCCGAGCGCCCGTGCGGGCACCGGGGCCCGGCGGCTGGCCTGGGCGGTCGGCAGGCTGACCGAAGCGGGCTTGGAGCCGCTGGCGCCCAGCGCCGGGCCGATGCCTCGCCCGGTCCGTCCTTCGTGGACTCCCCGGGCCGGGTCCGCGGAACGGGTCGTCACGATTCCGACGGGGTTCCACGACGCGGCGCTGACCGTGTCACCGCCGGGCGAGGTCGACGCGACGGTGCTTTGGCTGCGAGCGACGTCCGGCCCGCTGCGGGCCGAGCCACCCGCGCCGAACGGGTTCGTGGGGGCGGACTGCCGTCAAGCCGTCCTCGATCTGCCCTTGCATTGGCCCGGTGACGTCACCCTCGAACAGGTACACCGGCAACTCGAGCGCACCATCGGGGAGAGTCTCGAACACCTCGGTGACAGGGTCGTCGTCGCCGGGCACAGCTTCGGGGCCACGCTCGCCCTCTACGCGCTGGCGCACTTCCCCGCCCTCGCGGCGGGTATCGCGCAGAGCGGTTGCTACAACAGGACACGCGTTTGCGGCGGTTTCCAGTACGAGAAACGGCCCTATTGGGCGATTCCCGAGATCTACCACGCCTTCAGCGCGCTCTTGTTCGCCGACCGGATCCGGCGGCCGGTCCTGATCGCGCACGGTCTCGACGACGCCAACCCCGCGACGCATCCCGACCAGGCCGTCGAGTTCTACCAGGGACTCGTCGCCGCCGGAGGAGAAGCCCGACTCGCCTTGTTCCCCTGCGAGGGCCACACTTTCCGCTACCGCGAAACCCATGATCGGCTGCGCCGGATCCAGACCGAATGGCTGGCGAACGTGCTCGAACGAACCCCGGCGGGGCGATGACCGCCGCGAAGGGGCTCTCGACCAGAAGCCTCGCCGGCACGGCGGTCTTCGCGCTGCGCCTGATCTGGGCGGCCGACCGGAGACGCTTCACCGCGATCCTGGTCCACCAGCTGTTCTCCGCCGCCACCCTCAGCCTCGTGATGCTGTTCACGAAGGAACTGCTGGGCGGCCTCGGCGGAGACGGCCGCGCCGACCTCTGGTCGAAACTGATCCCGCTGCTGATGGCCGCCATGGTGCTGATGTCGATCAACGGTGCCTTCCGTGGCCTCGCCCAGTCGTGGCAGCGCGTTCTCGCGGTCAAGACGGATCGGCACATCCTTTCCCTGGTGCTGCGGTCGACGATGAAGACGGATCTGCTGACCTTCGAGGACCCGGCCTTCTACGACCGTCTCCAACGCGCGGTCTTCGCGTCTCGCGTGCAACCGATCACGCTGGTCTCGTCCGCTGTCGCGATCATCCAGACGTCGTTCAGCCTGATCGCGGTCGGAGCCACCTTCGTGGCCATGACCTGGATCCTGCTCCCGCTGTGCCTGCTCGCGCCGATCCCGTTGATCCGTGCCGCCAAACAGGAACGCGACGCGCGCTACGGGCTCAACGAGACACTCGCCGAAAACCGCCGTGTCCGTGACTACCTCGAACGCCTGCTGACCGGCCGTGACGAGGCGAAGGAGATCCGCGCGTTCGGTATCGGCCAGACGTTGTTCGACCGCTGGGATTCCTGCTACGAAAAGGAAATCGCGGACACGACGGTGGTGCAGCGACGGCATGCCAAGCGCAAGATCGCCGCCAGGCTGGCCGGGGATCTGATCACCGTGGCGATCATCGGCGGCGTCTGGCTCTACGTCGGTTCTGGAGGGATCGACGTCCCCACCGCGATCGCCGCCCTGCTGGGTCTCTTCCTGCTCAACACGCGGGTGCAGTCGATCACCTTCCTGTTCTCCGCGCTGGGCGACGTTCTCCTCTACCTGGCGGATCTCCGGCTCTTCGCGGCCGCGCGACCGGCGGAGGCGGCCGAAATACCTCGGCGGGCGTCGGCGGGATCGCTCACCGCCCGCGGCGTCGGCTTCCGTTATCCCGGCGCGTCGGAGCCGACGCTGCGTGGGGTGGACATCGACCTGCCCGCCGGCGGGATAGTCGCCTTGGTGGGCACCAACGGATCGGGGAAGACGACCCTCGCGAAGGTGCTCGCGGGGCTGTACCCGCCGAGCACGGGCACGGTGTCGATCGACGGGGAACCCGTTCGTGAGCCCGAGGTCCTTCGTGATCGTGCGGCGGTGTTGTTCCAGGACTTCGTCAAATACCGGCTGACGGTCACCGACAACATCGAGTTCGGCAGGCCGGGTGCGGAAGATCCGGCGCGGCGGCTGGCCGAAGCCGCGCGCAGCGCCGCCGTCGACACGATCGCCGAGCGTCTCGACCACGGATACGACACGGTGCTCGGCGCGGAATTCTCGGGCGGAACCGACCTTTCGCTCGGGCAATGGCAACGCCTGGCGCTGGCGCGGGCGTTCTACCGCGATTCGCCGTTCGTCATCCTCGACGAGCCGACGGCCTCCCTCGACGCCCAAGCGGAAGCGGAACTGTTCGACAAGCTGCGCGACCTGTTCGAGGGGCGCACGGTCCTCTTCGTCTCGCACCGGATGTCGAACGTGCGCGGGGCCGACCGGATCTACACCTTGGACCGCGGCCGGATCGTCGAATCGGGCGACCACGAAAGCCTGCTCGCCGCGGACGGGATCTACGCGAAGCTGTTCCGCTTGCAGGCGGCCGGATACGAGGAACGCGTGACTACGCAGAGTGAGACCGTCTGAGTGTAGGGTGATCTTCGATGGTCGACCGACAGCGTCCGCGGGAATGGTGGGAAACCTTCCGCCACGTGGCATTCACCGGCACGGACACCCCGCCGACGCGCTCGGCGGGGCTGCGCACCCTGCGCCGCGTCGCTCTCACCGGATTCGGCCTATGGGCGGGTTTCCTCACCTTCGCGATCGTTTCCGCACCGCCCGCGGTGAAGACGTTCAACGTCGTCCTCAGCGTGCTGCCCTGTCTGCTCGCGATCCGTTCACCGCTGTGGGGCTGGCGGGTGCTGCTCGTGGGCATCGTGCTGACGCCGCCGACACTGCCGCAGATGGTCCAATTCTGGAGCTGGCCGTGGTCTCCCGGCCTCGCGCTCGCCGCCGCTGTCGTCTTCTACCTCGTCGGGGTGGGCAACGACCAGCGGGAACTGACCTGCGTGGCGCTGATCTCGTTCGCCGTCATGGCGCCCTTCTTGCGCGATTGGCGGGACGGGGCGTTGCTCGCGGTGCTGGCCGGCGCGCTCTTCTTCCTCGGTAACACCGTCCGCCAGCGCCGTCTCGCCGACGAAGCCCGTGTCGCGCAGCAAGACCGCCGGATCGCCGAGGAAAGACGGGCGGCGGTGCTGGAAGAACGCGCCGTCATCGCGCGCGAGCTGCACGACGTGGTCGCCCATCACATGTCCGTCCTCGCGTTGCGGGCGGATTCGGCACGATTCCGCTTCGCCGGTCCCGGCAAGGCCGACGTCGACGACGGCGTGTGGCGCGAGTTCGCCGACCTCGCCGGGACGGCCCGCGAAGGGCTGACCGAACTGCGCAGACTGCTCGGTGTCCTCCGTTCGGAGGACCGCGAGGTCCTGATCGCCCCGCAGCCGGGGCTGGCGATGGTTTCCGAACTCGTCGAGCGGGTCCGGGCCGTCGGCACCCCGTGCGAGCTCGACGTCGGCGGCGACCTGGACGCCGTCCCCGCCGGGGTCGCGCTGTCGGTCTGCCGGATCGTGCAGGAGGCGCTCAGCAACGCGATCCGGCACGCTCCCGGCGCGCCGGTGTCCGTCGAACTCGTGACCGGCCCGCGGTCGATCCGGCTGGTGATCGAGAACGGGCCAGGGGAGCGGCCGCTGCGAACCGGGCAGACCGGCACCGGTCACGGGCTGCTGGGAATGCGGGAGCGGGCCGCTATGCTCGCGGCGGATCTTGAGGCGCGGGTGAGACCGGACGGTGGTTTCCGGGTCGCGCTGACGGTTCCACTCGACGACGGGGGGCGTTCGGAACCGTGATCACGGTGGTCATCGCCGACGACCAGACCATGGTCCGGCAGAGTTTCCGCGCCGTGCTCGACGCGCAGGACGACATCCGGGTGGTCGGCGAGGCGCCCGACGGGGCCGCCGCCGTCGCCCTCTGCGCCGAACTGGCACCGGACGTGGTGCTGATGGACGTCCGCATGCCCGGGCTGGACGGGCTCGAAGCGACCAGGCGCATCGTGGAGAGGTGGCACGAGATCCGCGTGCTGATGCTCACCACCTTCGACATCGACGAGTACGTGTTCGGCGGACTGCGGGCGGGTGCCAGCGGCTTCCTGCTGAAGGACGCTCCGCTGGACGACCTGGTCACGGCCGTCAGGGTGGTCGCCGCGGGCAACGCGCTCTTCGCGCCGGCGATCACCAAACGGCTGGTCGGTGAGTTCACCCGGACCCACGCCGCCGCGCAGGCGGGCAACACCCGGGTGGCGGACCTGACCGCGCGGGAAACCGACGTGCTCCGCCTGATCGCGCGCGGCCTGTCCAACGCCGAGATCGCCGGAGCGCTGGTGATCGCGGAACAGACCGCGAAATCCCATGTCAGCAGGGTCTTCACCAAACTCGGCGTCCGTGACCGCGCCCAAGCCGTCGTGGTCGCCTACGAGGCAGGGCTCATCGTGCCGGGCAGCGACTCCTAGTACCGGAGTACGGGTTCGCCGTCCGGCGGTACCCGGGTAGCGGGGACAAGACGGTTCCGCCGGGCGATGTGCCGCGGCCTCGAAACGGAGATCGTTTCACCCATGGTTCGGATCAACGCCCTGACCGCGGTCGGCACCGCGGTCACCGTGCTCGTCGCGATCGCGTTCGTCTGGTGGCTTTCGGACATCCCGCTGGGGGTCGACTCGGCCGTCTACCGCGCCGGTGGGTCCGCCGTGCTCCACGGGGAGCCGCTGTACGCACACCTGACGGCATTACCCGACTGGGCGCCGGAACTCCCGTTCACCTATCCGCCGTTCGCCGCGCTGCTCTTCGTCCCGCTGACCGCGCTGCCGGCACACGTGTGCTGGGGGCTGCTGGCGATCGCGGCGGCACCTTCGCTCTATGTCGCGCTCCGGCCTTTCACCGAGCGCGCATACGTCCCGCTCCTGCTGCTCGGCGCCTTCGCGCTGCAACCTGTATGGCAGACGATCGGGCTCGGCCAGGTCAATCTTCTCCTGATGGCCGTCGTGGTCGCGGATGTGCTGCTGCTGCGCGAATCGCGCTTCCGCGGAATCGGGATCGGACTCGCGGCGGCGGTCAAACTGATCCCGCTGATCTTCATCGTCCACCTCCTGCTCGTCCGGCGGATCGCCGACGCGGCCCGCGCCTTGGCCGCCTTCCTCGGCGCGACGACACTCGCGTTCGTTCTGCTGCCGAAGGATTCCCTGCGCTACTGGACGTCCGCGATCTTCAACAGTCACTTCGCGGAGATGAAAGGCTGGGTGGGAAACCAGTCGTGGCAAGGATTCATCGCACGTACGCTGCCGGAGGACAGCATCGCGACAGTGCTGATCGGCTGCTTCGGGGTCCTCTGCGCGGTGGTGATGATGTGGCTCGTCCGACGTCTCCACCGCGCGGGCGACGACCCCGCCGCCCTGCTGGTGACGGCCGGCTGCGCCTTGCTGGTCAGCCCGATCTCGTGGACGCACCATTGGGTTTGGGTGGTGCCCGCCCTCGGCTACCTGTGCGCCAGGCGGCCGGCGATGGGCATTGCCGCCGTCGTGTTCACGGGCTGGACCGTCGCCGTGGTTCCTGGTGGAGGCGGCGCCGAACGAACGTGGAACTTCGGCCAAGCCGTCGTCGGCAATGCCTACCTGATCGCGGCGCTCGCCCTGATCTTCGTTCTCTACCGCCGGCTATCCGATGTGGACAGCGAGACCGCCGTTTCGGCCGTGGCGCGGGGGAGATGATCGTGCTCACCCTGAAGACCTGTGCCTCCGTACCCCTGACGGACAAGGCCGTGCCCTTGCAGCGCAGCACGTCGTCGCGGGCACGGCTGGTGGCGGTCGGTAACTGAATCGGGGTGACACGTCGGCTGCACCTACGATCAAAGCCCACCGACGGCATCCGGAAATCCGGGATAAGACCGTTGGTGGGCTTCGATTCGGAACTGTGCGCCATCAGGGACTCGAACCCCGAACCCGCTGGTTAAGAGTCGGAACCTTGGTGTGTCGGATGGTGTCGAGTAATGCCGAACAAGACCTTTTCGTCTGGTCGGGTGGTGTCCGTGGTGTCGGGGTGTGTCGCCTGGTGTCGGACTGTTTCGGACCTCTCGGGCTCGTCTCGGGCTCGCACGTGTCGGATTCTGTCGCGTAGTTCCACCACGTCGGGGTACATCCTCGTGAGAGCCGTGTGCGGTAGTTGCCCGACGCGGTAACGGGTCTCGTGCTCTGCTCGGGCGCACCAGTCGAGCCGCGATCCCGTGGTGTCTGCGCGACACCTGCGAGCGCCTGTACGCAGTTGTAGCGTCCGGTGGGGCAGAATTGGGCCGGTGCTGGTTATATGTGCCACGAAGAAGCTGCTGAGTCTGGTCGGCCCGTCCACTGTGCCGGATCGAGAACGTGGCACGACGTTATTGGGTCCGTGGTATGCGACTGTTCTGTTCTGGCGGCCGCGGGTTGTGCTGCTGGTCAACGAGGCGACGTTGCTGCCGGTGCTGATGCCGCTTGCGCCCGCGTCGACGTTGGCCGACAGGATCGCTGATCAAGTTAGTGCTGTGCTGGCCGCACATGATGTGCCTGCGGCGGTCGTCAACCAGGAGCAGCAGTACATGCGGACCGTCGAATGGGGTGTGACCGCGAATCGGAGCGTTGTAGGTGTGATGACCGAGTTCGCGCGTCTCGCCGAGATTTACCGCGCCGCCGATCCCGCAGTGGACCTGGTCGCGCTCGCCGTCCGGTTGAGCAGGACTCCGTGCGGACCGCTGTACGGCAGAAACGTGAGTCCCGACCGTGAGTTGGCAGTCGCTGTGACTGCGATCGCATCTGATGTGCGCGCATGATCGCGGCAGACTTCAAAAGCCTTACTTCAGAGGAGATAGGTGGCGACGTCGGTGAGCGCGTCGAGGGTGATGTTGTCGACGTGGCCGGTCCCTCTTGGTCCTCGGCGGTGGACTGATCGTTTACGGTGTCGATGAGGAGCAGAAGAGGGCAAAAACTCCCAGGGTAGACGTCGGCGAAGCGGACGAGACCTACGAGCGCAGCTATCGCGACGTCGCTGTCCGGAGTATTCACCTGTCGGTGTTCGGGCTTGGCTTCTACCTGCTCGGCGAGGAACCGGAACAGGCGCTCGCGGTCGTGGTGCCGCCAAGTGTCGACGTACCGCACCTCATCTACCGCAACCGACTACTTCGGCGCGCCGATCCGCAACAACGTCGACACTGTGTGGATGCGCGAACCGCTGGAGCGCGGCGTGGACGCTCTTTAGCGAGATCGGCGCAAACGAAGTCAAGGGGCGATCCTAAGAGCACGGTTGCCATCGCTCCTGGAGATGTAAGGTCCAGGGGTGGATGGTTACGACCTCGGCCGCTTGACGGACTTCGATTTCGAGGAGCTCTGCAAGGACCTTTTCGAGGTCGTCCTCGGTCGCCCGCTCGAAGTCTTCGCCCCTGGCCGTGATGGCGGGATCGACCTCCGCTACATCGGCCCAGCCTCGGAGGGCAAGACGGTCATCCAGTGCAAGCACTGGATGAAGTCGGGACGAGATGCCCTAGTCAGGCACCTCCGGAAGGTCGAGCGCCCCAAAGTCGAACGCCTCGCGCCGAGTCGTTACCTCGTCGCCACGACGGTGGAACTTACCGTCGGCGCGAAGGACGAGATCGCCGAGATCTTCTCCGGTTTCGTGCAGTCCCCTGGAGACATCTACGGTGCGCACGAGATCGTCGCTCTGCTCCGGAAGCATCCGGAGATCGTGCGCCGCCACACTCGGCTCTGGCTCGCCAGCACCGCCGTTCTCGGTTCGCTGCTGAACCGGGACATCCTCCTCCGGTCCCGGGCGCTCGCGCTTGACATCGATGAGAGCCTGCGGCGCTTTGCTCCCCATCCTGGCCGGGACCATGCCCGCCGGTTGCTCGATGGACAGCACAGCTGTCTGATCGTGGGCCCTCCCGGCGCTGGCAAGACCACTTTGGCTCACGTCCTCCTCGCGGACTACCAGGCTGAAGGTTTCACGATCATTGAAGCCACGAACCGGCTGGACGACGTCCATCGCATGTGGGATGACGAGGAAAGGCAGATCTTCTTCGTCGACGACTTCGTCGGCCAGACGACGCTGGACGAAGGCGCAGCCCGGCTGGCGAACCAAGAGCTGCCGCGGTTGCTGCGCATGGTGAAGAGCTCGACGACCAAGCGCCTGGTCCTCACCTGCCGAAACTATCTTGTCCAGCAAGTGCGAGAACACCACGAGCGCTTGGACGCCCGCGGCCTCGACCCTTATGAATGCACTATTGACGCGGCGGCCTTGACGGCCGACATCCGGGCGGAGATCTTCTACAACCACGTCTATTTCTCCGGCCTGAAGCCGGGGGAGCGTGCTCAGTTGGCGGCGCCGGCCGCCTACTGGCCGATCGTTCGCCACCGTAACTACAGCCCGCGGCTCTTGGAACACGCGATCGCTGAGGTCGTCGAGCTCTCGCCAGGCGAATCGGGGAACGTCGCGGCCGCCATTCTGTTGAACTTCGAAAACCCGGCCCACCTGTGGGAAAGGCTGGTTGAAGAGGTGCTCGACGCGGATGCGCTGGCCCTAGTGCTCACGCTCTACACGGCCAACCGCTCCGCGGACCATGACCGACTACGCGATGCCTGGCGAGCGCACGTCGGACTGGGTGCGACTTCCGACACCGACCGCCGGTTCCGTCGGTCACTGCGCCGTCTTGAACCTGTCATCGCGAAGTTCGGCGGAGGCCGGGGCAGCCGGGTCGAGTTCAGCAACCCTTCGATCGTCGACTTCCTCCACGGTCATTTGACCAGGCACCCGGAGCTCATCGGGACACTGTGCGATTCGGCGGTGTACCTCGACCAGCTCCTCACCGTTTGGACGGCGGCCACCCAAGTGAACCGGCCTGCTCTACGCACCGCGGTCGTCGACCGGGTCCGTCGGTTTCATGATGCGATCGCCCAGATCCCGGAACCAGGAGAACTCCTCGGCGAGGACCGCAACGACCACGCGGCGGCCGAAGTGGCGTTCATAATCGCGCTCGGTAAAACCGGTGCGTCGGTCGAGCTTGCGTCGATCGGTGATGTGTTCCTCGCGGAGCTTGGGCACGACTCGCATACCAGCGCCAGCACGCTCTACGAGCTGACGATCGACGTCGCGGCGTCATCCGTGCCGGAATGGCGTAGCCATGCGAGGAGGCTCGCGGAATGGACCTACTCGACGGCGATGGCCGAAATCTATGAGTGGGAGGATCTCCAGCGGCTGTTGGCGATTCTGGACGACCTGCTGCCGTTGAGTCCCGAGCTGATGGAGATGGCGGAGGGCGAGGTCGAAGATCGGAAGCGCGAACTGGCGATCGAAGAACTGGAGAAGTGGTCTGATCCGGACCACGATGCCGACGTCGCCGAGGAGTCACTGTACGAGATCTTGGACTATCTGGAGACGGAGAACCATGGTCTGGTGGAGGAGTACGACCGCGCCCGGAAGTACGTTGACCAGGACCCGGAACCCTTCCGCGTCCCGCCCGGGCAATTGACTTTGACTTCGGCTCTTGTGGATCAACCTGGACGGACTGACTCGATGTTCTCGACGTTTCGGGAAGATTGAGCGCGTCGACATCGTTCTTCGACCTCCCGACGTTGGCCGACGACTAGTCATGGAGGCAGACCACCACCTCGAAGCCCGACAGGGCATCGAACGGCGGACCGTCAGCGACATCCTCAAACAACGCGGCGTGCCGATCCATCGCCGCGGGCTTTCTCCGAGCAGTCGTCCTGAGCGCTTACCCAGTTGCCCTGCGGATCCAGTACTGAAGAGGGCGAGTAGCCAAATTTATGTGGTGTGTCGAATGCTGTAGCGACCTGGCCCAGTTCGACACGGTCTGGTGAGGGTGGCTGGCACGGGTTACTCGGAGCGGTGGATGGCGAGTTCCTCGATCACCTGTGCGCGACGGTCCAAGCGGCGCGGGTGCAGCGGAGCCTCGTCGGGTGCGTGTTTGCCCTGCTGCCGCAGAAATCGAGCTAGCCGGTTGTAGTTGCCGGGATTGTAGTCGGCTGATCTCGGATTTGTGTTGAAAACGGCGCGGAATCCGGGTTTCTGGCCTTGCTCGTCGGTAAGGCGTGGGTCGTTACAGGTCAGGTGGATCGAGGCGGTGTTCTCGTCGTACCAGACGTGGACCGGGTTGCGGGCATCCCCCAACTGCATATAGTTCCCGCCACTGTCTCCTCCATGGCTCTCATTGCTCATCGTGGCCTCGTCTCGGGCTTGGGTTGGGTTTCATTCGCAGGCGCGTGTGGTGATCTCATCTGCGATGGTCGGCCACCGCCGCCATGGCGTTACAGCGGATGGGTCACGGATGCCCGGCGTGTTCGAAGACGGCGCCAGCTGACCGTGACGCCGGCGGACTGCGAAGTTCGGGGGCGCATCGGTCTGTTTCGCGCGCACGTAGCCAGACCATCAGGATGGCTTACCGTGAGTCCGGCGCTTTTACCAGGTCATGGACGAAGGTCGCAGGCCTACCCGGTGCTGCAGGAGATCTCACATCGGGTCTGGCCTCCGGCAGGGTGGGCGATGAGGGCGCCGCAGCTTCGGCCCCAAGTCGATACCGTACGGGATTAGAACAGAACAACAGGCCCTGAGCAGGGGAACCTCTTTGCTCGTGTTGCGAGCAAGAGGGTTTCCCTGCGAACAAAACGCATGTCAGAACAACAAAGTCGAATCTTCGGTCGAGCTAAGGGGACTCGAACCCCTGGCCACCTCAATTCCAGTCAGGTTCAAGCAGTTCACGCTGACCTGCGGTCAGCGTGAACTCGCTGGTCGACTGGAGCTGTTGTACTCTGATCAATGTGGCTCAACGTCGTTGGCTGCTGTTGTGGGCGATGCTGTGCTCCATATCTTCACTAGGAGAATTGGTGCGAGAGTCCGGCTGCTGTGCGGCAGTCGTAGGTGATCTTCGTCGCTGCTGACGCGTCATCTCGGCGCCGGTGGACATCGCTTCCAGGTCCGGCGGACTATCTTTCGCAATATTCATTTGGCCAGTTGAACGCTGTTGTCGGCCCGTGTCTGCTCATGCCGAATAGCGTATGGTTCGCGAACCGTCTACTGAATCTCTTTCCATTCGCCATCGCCATCCTTCGGGTCATGAGTCCAGTTCAGAATTCGCTTGCCCGTTTCCGGAAATGAGAATTTCGAGACAGCATCTCCGAGTGCTTGGACTGCCGCATTTGCCACCACGCTGTCGTCTGTGCTTACGCACGCAGTGATGGAACTTTCCTCATTGTCCATTTTAATTTCGATCGTAGTCTTTGCAGACGTATTTCCACCCTTCGGGATACGCCGGCGCGCAATAGCCAGCTTTAGGCCATCCCAGATTGCGGAGGCGGCCAAGTTTGGTCCAAGTGCATTGAAAAGAGCCAGGCTTATCTCGATGATAATTCGAGCGTCCGGCACGATAGAAAACTGGTAAACCCTGCTGGGTAGGACCCCAGGAGTCTCGACTGCTGGATTCTGCTCGATCGCGGACTGAACTGCGCGCGATGCGGAAACGATCACGTCATCGTCAAACCATGCGGCATCAGCAGAGAATTTTGCAACAATCGACTTTTGGGCAACTTCGTCGATCCGTATGGCCTCAATAGCTGTGTGGGACATGCCTGGGAGGTGTCCATATTTTTCCCAGTCGTCGGGATGCATTTCGAAAGTCATAAAAAGCTCAAACCCACCTGCCGCCTTTTCGCGCACGCCTGCGGCGGCTGTTCGCATACGAATCCCCTGGCGGATATCATGATTAGCCGACATTGGAACCGTTCCTGCATTGAGAGCCTTGGCCATATTATCCAAGGCGCCGCGACTGATGGCAATGCCGCCGTAAGCGGCAATCGGGTCAGTTGACGCAAGAACACTTTGTACTGCGACCCACTGCATGTCAAGTCCGGCCACTTCGACACCCTTCGCGTCTTAAATCTGACGTAGTTCCCCAGCTTACAGCTACAGCTAAGAAGGTTGGCGAGATCACACGACAAACACGCACCCAGCAGGAGCTTGTGGAGCTTATCTTTACCTACGTCCGCTGCAGCCCTTGTTCCACGTCGCGGCCTTGACAGGGCTACGGCGTAGCGAGGTCCTTGGCCTGCGCTGGTGCGACCTCGATTTGAACGAGGCGACCTTGACGGTGACTCATCAGATTCAAGAGCGGGACGGCCAAGCGGTGGTGTGCCTGCCGAACACCGCGGCCAGTGGCCGCAAGGTGTCCCTGGACCGAAGCACGATAGCTCTGCTGACTCGGCTGCGTGCCTCCCAACTCCAGGTGATCCGGCCGGCTCGGCGGCTGTTGTTGACCTTGAGTGTGGTGACGTTGGCGTTGAACGTGGCTGAGCCGTTGGTACGGCGACCACTTCGAGCCGCCTGCTTCGCTGGTGGAGAAGGCCGCCAAGGGCGAGATCTACGAATAAGCAGGGACGCTGGTCAAGGTCAGCTTGCGGGTATCCACTCCCGCGAGGTGGCCTTTGCGCTTTATGCGGGTCCTTCCTGCGGTTCGGGGATCGCTTCGAGCGGTCGCCCTTCGCTCTCCAATATGCGGAGCGCCATGACCGCTCCATCGCCATCCATGGTTATGATTCCCGTCCAGTCCCGCTGTACCGCCGCCCAGTGCCTCTTGCACTCGGCGACCACCTCCGGCATCTTCTCCGCGTAGGCCCGGGCGCCGTCACCCGTCTTGAGGATCTCGTGGAGTTCTTTCGGCATCGCCGAGAAGACCTCGACTCGCTCACGTGCGAACCGGAAGACGTGGTCGGTTCCGACGAATGCGATCCCGCCGAGTTCGATGCGAACGTCACATTCCGCGTTGACTGCCTGCGGAGAGTGATCGGCGCCTAGTCGCCGTTGCTGCCGCACGGTCAGGTACTTGTACGCGTTGTCGCGATCACCGACGAAAGTCAGGAGCGCTGCAGCGCTTGCGCGGACCAACACCCGGGAGAACCACTCGAACCTGTCCGATGTGATGTGGAAACCGGGACGGCTCGAGGTCTGGCCCTGTGCGTCGACGGTCTGGATGTCCGGGAAGAAGTTCTCTTCCTGCACCGGGCCGTACGGGTCGGGAGAGGGCTTGCCTGGTTCGGCGAGTACACCGCCGCCCACGGGATCGAGCAGGCGTATCTCGATCCCGCCTTCCGCGACGAAAGCCGTCGACATCAGCAGGCTCGGCAGCGGATCGGCACTGCCGCGACCATCGCCGAGTGCGATCACTTGGACCCGCTCGGCCGAGGCCATCAGCTGACTGTGCTGCGCGCTGGGCTGACCGTGTGACCCACGTCCGTCGACCAGCGCGATGCGCAAGGGCTCACCGGCTTTCCTGCCAACGAGAAAATGCCCAGGTCTGCTCCGTCGTGTGCCCTTCGCCTCCGCACCTTGACCCCGCAGTGCCCAGCCTGCGTCGAGTGCGAGGTCCACGTCAACGGGCTCGAAACGGTACCCAGAATGCCTTCGCTGCAAGATCTCCCGCGCCGCAGTCAGCGCGAACGCTGCACCGAGTTCCTGCGCTTGCACACCCTTGCGGTGATACCTCGGGTCATGTCCGTCGGGTGAGAGTGCCATCCGGCCGCCATGAGCTTCCAGCGTGGTGAGGTAGCGCAAGCAGTTCCAATGCTGGGAGAGGCCGCGCGACGGGTTCTGCCCGGACAGCGTGGTCGCGCGGCCGAACGTCTGCAGCAACTCCCACGGCGTGATCGTGAAGCCGCTTCGGTGTTCGGCCGGAGGGACGGGCCCGATTTCAGGCTTGCGCAGCACCTCCGGTTTTTCGTCTTTGGAACGCTTCTCGTCTTGTTTCGCGATGTAGCGGGCTACGGCTCCGGACAGCTCTGCGGTGGAGTGAATCGCCACATGAGAGCTCTGCAAGAGCTTTTCCAACGCATCTCTGAGCTCCATGGTTATCCCCGTCCCCTCGTGCGTCCGCCGTGATGCACCGCCTTCCAACTCACCGGATTTCCCGGAGTTTGTCTGCCGCCTGAAGGATGACGATCCGCGCAGGACAGTTGACGCTGCGTATGCCTTCTCCGGTGAACAGCGGAAACCGTCCGCTCAGCTGCCTTCCACACCACTCGTTCGGCCCAGCGGTACTACCGACCCGAGTGAGTCCCCTTGTAGGACGGCAGCTCAGTTCCACAGTCGGACGGATTGTGCGTCGAAGAAGGCGATCTCCAAGCCGACCTTCGCGTACGACGTCGCTCGACGTGATTGCATGTCCTGTACGGCCTTAATCGTCGCTTCGTTTGACGGCGAGGCGACGTCGCCGAAGAGGGATACGACCAGTCGGGTGATCTTCGAGTGGACGATGGCGTCCATAATGTGTGCGTCGTTCTTGCTGAACGACATCCCATACGACAGCAAACCGCCGCTGATCGCTGCGAGTGACCGAAGCGCGCGACCGAGGTAGTCACTGGTGCCGATACGGGTCAGCTTCTCGCTGCTCGTCCCTTCTGCCACGTATAGAGGGAACGAGTCCGCTTCGAGCTGGGCGCGGATCTGGTCGATCAGCGGTTCGTTGGTCCGGCGCCACGTCAGCTTCTTCAAACCACCCTCGCTGCGGTACAGGTGAAGGGCTCCGTGGAGGTAAAATACAGTCTGCGAGTAGGGATCCAGGTGGTTCCACACGACGTAGTCGGCAGCTTGCCCAGGATCTCGAAAACCGTCGTCCGCTTGTCTTGTCTTCAGGGCTGACTTGGGGAAGTCCTGCATAAGAGTCCAGTAGAGCAGGAGATCATAGTTCGCAGTATAGATCCCATCAAACTGGTCTAGGAACCTGCGGACACGTAGATATACCTCGCCGTCGATCTCGTGCGGTCGCTCAGGGTGAAGGGCCGCGAGGATATGTGCCAGTGCGTCCTTGAGTTTCGAGGCTTCCTCACTAAGTATCGCGGCTTCCGCCGAGTACTTCGTTGCATCGAGTGCGTAGAGCCCAATAGCGGCGTCCTCGAGCGTCTTGATAACGATCTCGAAGTCCTGAGTATCCAATTTATGGAAAAGGTGCTGGGCGGTGAGGCTGAGCATGCCTTGGCTCTCAGCCTGGGATCGCAAAGCCGAGTATGAGAATCTGGCGGGGTCGAACGCGATGCTGAATCCGTTTCCCAGTATCAGTCGAGTGGGCAACGCTCTGCCCTTGGAGTTCGTCGTTTCGCTCAGCCAGGCGATGGCCTCGTTGTAGTCCATGACGTCCACTGGTCCACCTCGAATCCGGGTCTATCGAGAGTATCCGGGCTTATGTGTCGCGGGCCAACTGCTGGCTGGAACGCCATTCCTGTGCTTCCGGCTCCTCGACGTAGTCCAGGAGGTTGTCCTTCAGGCCCATGTCTTCGAGGATCGTGAGAATCTCGGCTGGAGTGGCGTAGAAGAACTCGCGCCGGAGGTTGACTCGATTGACGCGCCGGTCGGCAAGGTGCTGGTGTAGCCGCGTTTCCAGGCTCACAGCGTCGGCGTCGAAAATCTTGGCGTGGACGTCGAACCTGAACGGAACCGAGGCGTCGCCGAGTTCACGAACGCGTTCGAGCGGATCGAGCCGCCGGGTCAATCCGACCTTAACGACACTGTCGCCGAACGATCCAACATTGGAGATCACGTAGACCCACCCAGTGCGGATGTTTGCTTCGCGCTCCTCAACCCCTCTGATTGCGTCACCGATCTCGTCCAGCTTTGCCCGTGCAGCCGCGGCTTGCTGCTCGTCGCCAGATGTGGCCCACTTCTGCAGGGCGTTCTGCCAGTGTGCCTCTTCTTTGGTTAGCCTGGCTTTCTCGCGTTCGAACTCTCGTTGAGCCTGCTGTTCATCCCGTTGCCGCTCCCGTTCAGCTCGGATGCGCTCCTTGTCTTCTTCGACCTTCGCGAGGTGGTCGGCAGTGAGCTCGAGTTCTTCGAGGCGCAGCTTGTGATAACTGGGAGAGATGTTGATCTTCATGGTTTTGCCGAGACGAGAGATGACTTCACGGGTCTTGGTCAGACGGTCTTTGGCGGAGTCAAGTCGGTAGGGGCGCATGGATCTCACGCAGTTGTCCGCTTCGGCGTTGTAGGCGCGCAGCATGAGCTTGGAAAAGTCTCTGACCATGCGCTGGCCTTCGACGGTGGAACCGTTCACGGTCCAGTCTGTGGTCGCGGTGATCGCATGGTTGTTCTTTGCGGAGATCTTGATGGAATCCTTGAGACGCTGCAGGGCGGCCTTGTAGGCCACGGCGTCGGCAAGCCGGTGCCGGAACTCGTAGATTCCGGCCTCCTGGAGCAGCGTGATTTCTTCAGTCTCGACGATTTGGCCGTGCAGTGACTTGAGCTTGATTGCCGCGTCGTCGGTCTGCCGTCGGATCGAGGCCAGCTGTGCCTCGGCGTCCTTCTGGCTCTGTGCCTGGGCGTCTCGTTGTTTCTGCGCCTCTTGCCCGAGTTCGGCGACAGTCTGGCGCATCTGCCGGATTTCTCGCTCTGCCTCCAGCGCGTCCTTGCCGCGAAGCTCGGTGTACTTGGCGTTGAGATCCCCCAGTTTCGCGCTCAACGTAGCGTTGTGTGTACCGAGTTCGCGAACTTGGGATGCCGCTTGTTGGAACTTGGCGGTCTCCGTGCTGAGTTCGGCTTCGAGGTCTCGAACCCGTTTTCGGGAGCCGAACAATCCAGGCTTGCTCGATGCTGCGGGACCGGGTCCTGCTTGGACGGGCGCCGTTTGAGACCGTGGCTCGGGATCAAGTGTCCACAGCTGCCAGAATTTCGGCGGTGCGGGCCAGTCGGCTGGTGGCTGCCAGCCGGGCGGAGGCGCCCATCCGGAGGGGACTGCCGGCCAGTTCGGTGGCGGATTGAACCTATACCCCATACCACTACCCTCCGCTGTTCCTGATCACCGCAGAAGTCGCGGTTTCGTGAGAGTGTGTTACACGGTCTGGCCTCGGTTGTGCGTGGAAGCTGCATCCCTCGTCGGCAAATGCGCCGACGTTAGCAACCGCGTCTCGCGCGATGAAGTCAACGGAGGTATGCGGCATCGCCGCCGTGGCCTCTTGCAAGGCGCTGTTCGCCTGCGATCGAAGTGGCAGATGTTCGTTGTTCACCAACCAGCACGGCGGACTGCTACATTTCGGGCACGTGATGCGCCTCTTTACCCAGTTCGTTACTGAGTCGGAGGGACTGTTCGATTTGGGTGACGGCGTTGTTATGTGTTCCGATGGCGGGATCCATGATCCACAGCTGATCGATGGCGGGTTGGAATCCGAGTGCTGCCCAGGTGCGGCGTACTTTTTCGAGTGCTGGTTCGAAGGCCGAGTCGTCTTCGAGCAGGGCGCGGTCGAGGTCGATGGGGAACGGCAGTACAGCGACGAGGCGCGGGTCGGCGCAGACCCAGCGGAGCAGGCGGGCGGTGAGTAGCCGTCCGACTCCGCCGAGGCCGCGCCAGGCCGGCGCGAGCTGTACTCGATCGATGATGACGACGTGGCTGCCGAGCGACTCGGCCCCATCTTCGAGGTCATCCCGGAGTGTGACGAAACCGAATTGATCGCGGCCGCCGAAGAGGGGGATGAATCTTGCGTAGTCCTCGCTACGGGCATCGAGTGCGACGTGGATGTTTTTGACGTGCTGGAGGTCGAGGGTTAACCCGTTGGCTTCGAATATCGTGACGTCGAGAGCTTCCTCGTCGAGTCGTTTCGTCGAGAGTGCCGTGCCTTCGATTTCGTGCCAGGGGTTGATGCCGTCGGCTTCGTCCTCGTCCGGCAGGACGCGTACGGTCGCGCTGGCCCACCAATCACTTGTTCCGGGATCGGTTTCGCCGTCGCCGACGAGGTTCGCATGGTTTTTCAGGTGCAGTTCGACCCACTCAAGCTGAGCAAGTAGTTGCTGCTCTAGGTCTGGATCACTGTGGAATGCAGCCATAGGACGTTACTACTCGGATTTCGCCATCGGCTCAAGATGAGCGCATCCTGGTCTGACGGAATAGATCAGAGTCAGGGAGTCGTGATGTGAGCGTGGTGTGTGGAAGCGGTGTGGGTGTGTTGATCAGGAGACGGGACGTCGGTTTGGTCCGCGGTGTCCGCGGCTGCCGGTGCGGGGGCACGGTAGCTGGTATTTCACGGTGGAGTTGCCGGGGCGCCGGGATGCTGGGAGGTGCCGGCTGCGGCGTGGCGGATTTACCTCGCGGACGGCGGCTACGCAGGCTCGGCGGTATTGGCGGGGTGATGATGTTGATCCTGATCTGAGTCTGGTGACGCTGGGGCAGTGGCTGGATATCTGGCTGGCGACTCGTCACACGATCCGTCCGGCGACTCGGACGATCTATACCCAGCTCGTTCGGGATTACTTGAAGCCTCGCCTTGGCAACGTGGTGCTGGCGGAGTTGACGATCGGGCGGGTGCAGGCGATGTTCACGGGCCTGCTGCGCGCGAATGCGACGCGGGCGCGGCCGTTGTCGGCGGCGACAGTGCAACGGATGCGGGAGGTGCTGCGTGCCGCGTTGAACGGCGCCATCCGGCGTGGGTTGATCACGAGCAATCCAGCGCGGTGGGTGGAGCTGCCCTCGCCGCAGCGGCCGCGTCCGGTGGTGTGGACGGACGCGAGGGTGGCGGTGTGGCGGGCGACCGGGGAACGTCCACCAGTGGCGGTGTGGACGGCCGAACAGACCGCGGCGTTTCTCCGGCACACTGGGCAGCACCCGCTGCACCCCTTGTTCCATGTCGCGGCCTTGACCGGGCTGCGACGTGGCGAGGTCCTTGGCCTGCGCTGGTGCGACCTCGACCTGGGTGAGGCGACCCTGACCGTGACGCACCAGATCCAGGAGCGAGACGGCCGAGCAGTGGTGTGCCTGCCCAAGACCACGGCCAGCGGTCGTACGGTGTCCTTGGACCGGGGCACCGTGGCGCTGCTGACTCGGCTGCGTGCCTCCCAGCATCAGACAGGGGGAGGCGCTCCGGACGGTTGGGTGTTCGCGCGTGAGTGGAGCCCGAGTTACATGTCGCACGCGTTCAGTCGGCTGGTCACCGAGTCTGGGCTGCCGCCGGTGCGGTTCCACGACCTCCGGCACGGTGCGGCGACGCTGTCGTTGGCCGCAGGGAATGACCTGAAGACGGTGCAGGCGCTGCTGGGCCACGCGAGCATCGTCCTGACGGCCGACACCTACACCAGCGTGCTCCCGTCCCTCGCCCGTGCGAGCGCCGAAGCGACCGCGAGCCTCGTTCGTCGCGCCGGCTACGAACGGGGACAGAAGATCTGCAGGTCACGGGCCACTCGCGGTCGGCAACGACGGGGCGAGGGCACCGGACGCGGTCCGCGCCTCATTTGCCGTGGAGAGGCCCTTGACCGGGCTCACGGTGGCCCCACCTCGGGCTCACACATCAACAAAGCCCACCAACGGCATCCCTGAAATGACGGGAAAATCGTTGGTGGGCTTTGGTTTCTAACTGTGCGCCATCAGGGACTCGAACCCCGAACCCGCTGGTTAAGAGCCAGCTGCTCTGCCAATTGAGCTAATGGCGCCTGCTTGTTCCGCCGCTTTGGTGTTCCCCTCGGCGACGTGGAAAACATTAACACAGGGTTGCTGGGGCCCGTTTCAGGGGGGTCCCCTAACGACGGGCCGGGACGTATTCGGCCATCCGGCCGCGAGCGTTGCGGCCGGTCAGGCAGACTATAGCCAGACGTTGGGGTTGGTACCACGCGAAACGGGCGGTGTGCATGAGGGTCTGGGGAGCGACGGGGCGGTCGCGGGTGGCTGTGGTGGCATTGGTGGCCGGGTTCACACTGGCCGCGTGCAGCAGTACACCGTCGGGTGAATCGCCGTCGCAGGGTGGTGCTCCTGGGGGTTCGCAGCAGAGTGCGGCGCCCGCGCCGGAGCCGAAGCCGGCCGTGATGACGCTGACCCCGGCACAGGGTGCGGCGAACGTGGCGCCCGGCGAGCCGGTCACGGTGGCCGTGGCCGACGGCAAGGTCGGCGAGGTCAAACTGACCGGCGCCGACGGCAAGGTCGTCGCGGGCAAGCCGAAGGAAGACGGTACGGGCTGGGAGTCGGCGGAACCGCTCGGCTATGGCAAGACCTACACCGTCACCGCGGCCGCTACCGGGACCGATGGCAAGCCGGTCACCGCGACCTCGACGTTCTCCACCGCCAAGCCTGGCCGCCAGATCGGCGTCTCGATCAACCTGGTCGAAGGCGAGACGGTCGGCGTCGGCCTGCCGTTGATCTTCACCTTCACCGGCAACGTGCCGGACAAGGCGGCGACCGAGAAGGCGTTGAAGATCGTCACCGAGCCGCAGGCCGAGGGCGCGTTCCACTGGTTCGGCGAGAAGACCGTGATGTGGCGGCCCAAGGAGTACTTCAAGCCGGGCACGAAGATCTCGGTCAACGCGGCGATCTACGGGAAGAACCTCGGCAACAACACCTTCGGCCGCGAGGACAAGCCCGCCAAGGTGGTCGTCGGGGACAAGCTGGTCGCGACCGCGGACGGTGGCACGCACCAGATGAAGGTCGTGGTGAACGACCAAGAGGTCAAGCAGATGCCGATCTCGATGGGCAAGCCGTCGAGCAGCACCCCGGCCGGGACCTACACGGTGATGAGCGAGCACAACGGGTACACGATGGACTCCAGTACGTACGGCGTCCCGACGGACAGCAAGGCCGGCTACCGGACGTTCGTGAAGTACGCGGTGCGGATGTCGAACAGCGGCATCTTCTATCACTCGGCACCGTGGTCGGTCGGTTCTCAGGGCAAGCGGAACGTGAGCCACGGCTGCATCAACCTGTCGACGGAGAACGCGAAGTGGCTGATGGACACTTCGAAGAAGGGTGACATCATCACGGTCACCAACTCGGGGCCGCAGGTGCTCGAGCCGACCGACGGCTGGTCGGTGTGGCAGATGTCGTGGGACGACTGGAAGACCGGCGGCGACCGGAACTGACCCATTGCCATGAGGGGTCCCCTTAGGACGGAATACGTCCTAAGGGGACCCCTCATGGCGTTCCGGGCTCGGGTGTCCCGTTGAGGGTGTCCCAGGTCTTCTCTGGATCACGGACGCGTCTTTGCTACTCGAGCTCGGCGAGGTACTTCTGAGACTGGGCCTTGGTGCAGTTCGGGTAGCCGGGCTCGCAGCGCCACGGTGACTTCTTGGCCGATGTGGTCGGCTTGGGCGGGCTCACCGTCACGGTCGTGACGGGTGTCGACGTCATCGCCGGTGCCGGTATCTGGTTCGGCGGAGAGGCTGCGCAAATCCGCCCGGGACGATCGCCCCTCACGGCACCGATCTGATGGGGGTCCGGGGGCTCGGCCCCGAAAAAGGCGAAACCCCAGCCCGTTTGGAGGGGCCGAAGGCCCCGAACAGACTGGGGTGATGGGGTGAGCGACGGGTTTCGAACCCGCGACCTCCTGGACCACAACCAGGTGCTCTACCAGCTGAGCTACGCCCACCATCGCCGGGCTCGGGGAACTCCCCACCACCTCGGCCGCACTATATTAGCGTGCCCGTTTCAGGGGCTCGCAACGGGTTACCCTTCGTGGCGTTCCTGCACTTCAGCGGCCGCGGCCTTGGCCTGTTCGGTGGTCGGGCCGGGCTGCGGGACGAAGGCGACGCGACGGTAGTAGTCGAGCTCCCCGATGGATTCCCTGATGTCGGCGAGCGCGCGGTGCGCGAGGCCCTTCTCGGGCTTGGCGTAGTAGATCCGCGGGTACCAGCGCCGGACGAGTTCCTTCACCGACGAGACGTCGACCATGCGGTAGTGCAGGTGCGCGTCGAGAAGGGGCATGTCGCGGGTGATGAAGCCGCGGTCGGTGGCGATGGAATTGCCGGCGAGCGGGGCGACGTTCGCCTCGGGCACGTGCGCGCGGATGTACTCGAGCACGCGCTGCTCGGCTTCTTCCATGGTCACGGTGGAGCGCCGGACCTCTTCGGTGAGGCCGGAGTGGGCGTGCATCTCGCGGACGACCTCCGGCATGCCGTCGAGAGCTTCGTCGTCGGCGTGGATGACGATGTCGACGCCTTCGCCGAGGACGTTGAGCTCGGCGTCGGTCACCAGCGCGGCGATTTCGATCAACGCGTCCTTGCCGAGGTCGAGCCCCGTCATCTCGCAGTCGATCCAGACTAGGCGGTCGTTCACCCCGGAACCCTAACCCGACCCGGGGATTCGTGACGCGCGACGTGCGGGTTCGGCGCGTTGCTGGCAGCGTGTGCATCCTCAGGTGAGTCATGTCACAGACCAGGGAGCGACAGTGGTCGAACAAGGTCCAGCCCAGGAGATCGCGCAGGGGTACGTGAGCGAGGGCGCGGCGGTCGAGCTCGGCGCGGTCATGATCGACGGCAAGGCCGACGCCGGCGCCGCGGTCCGCCTGCCGCTGGCGACGCTGAACCGGCACGGGCTGGTCGCGGGCGCGACCGGCACCGGCAAGACGAAGACCCTGCAGCTGATCGCCGAACAGCTGTCGGCCGCGGGAGTGCCGGTGGTGCTGGCGGACGTGAAGGGTGACCTGTCGGGGCTCGCCGCGCAGGGCGAGAGCAACGACAAGATCGCCAAGCGCGAGGAAGAACTGGGTGACTCCTGGGAGCCCGCCGCCTTCCCCGTGCAGTTCCTGTCGCTGGGCACGGGTGGGAAGGGGTCGCCGATCCGGGCGACGATCACGAGTTTCGGCCCGATCCTGCTGTCGAAGGTCCTGGGGCTCAACGAAACCCAGGAGTCGACGCTCGGCCTGATCTTCCACTGGGCCGATCAGCGCGGGCTGGCGCTGCTGGACACGAAGGACCTCCGCTCGGTCATCACGCACCTGACGAGTGACGAGGGCAAGGAGGACCTCAAGGGCATCGGCGGCGTCTCGGCCGCGACGGCCGGGGTGATCCTCCGCGCGCTGTCCAATCTGGAGGCTCAGGGCGGCGAGGACTTCTTCGGCGAGCCCGAGCTGGACGTCCACGATCTGATGCGCGAGGTCGACGGCAAGGCGATCGTGACCTTGCTGGAACTGGACAACCTCCAGTCGAAGCCCGCGCTGTTCTCGACCTTCCTCATGTGGCTGCTGGCCGAGTTGTTCGAGGAGCTGCCCGAGGAGGGCGACCTCGACAAGCCGAAGCTGGTGTTCTTCTTCGACGAGGCACATCTGCTGTTCAACGACGCGTCGAAGGCGTTCCTGGAGCGCATCGAGCAGACCGTGAAGCTGATCCGGTCGAAGGGTGTCGGCGTGTTCTTCTGCACGCAACTCCCGACGGACATCCCGAACAACGTCCTGTCCCAGCTGGGCGCGCGGGTGCAGCACGCGTTGCGCGCGTTCACGCCCGAGGATCAGGCGGCGCTGACGAAGACGGTGAAGACGTATCCGAAGACGAAGCACTACGAGCTGGACTCGGCGCTGACGTCGCTCGGTATCGGCGAAGCGATCGTCACCGTGCTTTCCGAGCGGGGTGCGCCGACGCCGGTCGCGTGGACCCGCCTGCGTGCTCCGCGTTCGAAGATGGGCTCCATCGGCGCCGAAGCCATCACAGCGGCGACGACGTCTTCGGACCTGCACGCGAAGTACTCCGAGACGATCGACCGTGAGTCGGCCTACGAGAAGCTCGCCGCGAAGGTGGCCGCGCCGCCCGCCGGTGAGGCTGCTCCGGAGGCGCCGGCTCCGAAACCGGAGAAGGAAGGCCCCGGCATGGTCGAGCAGGCGATGAAGAACCCGGCGGTGAAGTCGTTCCTCCGCTCGGCGGCGAGCGCGCTGGGACGGGAGATCACCCGTGGTCTCTTCGGGAACCGGAGGCGGTGAGGAAAACCTGACGGGATCTGTCAGGTATGTCCGGCAGGGTCAGCGGCATGACCAACACCGCGACAGCGTCGTTCACCGTGGACGGCTGGGATCCGCAAGCCACCGAGAAGGCCGAAGGCACCGAGTTCTCACGGGTGCTGCTGACCAAGACGTTCACCGGTGACGTCGAAGGGGCCAGCGCCGTGGAGATGCTGACCGCGGTGAACGAGACGTCGTCGGCGTACGTCGCCTTCGAGCGGCTGGCCGTCTCCGTCGACGGGCGCAAGGGCGGCTTCGTCCTGCATCACTCGGCGGGGGAGAACGGGCACCACCTGATCGTCTTGCCGGGCTCCGGTCACGGTGAGCTGGCAGGCATCACCGGAACGGCGGAGATCGTCCAGGACGACGAGGGCAACCACACCTTCACCCTCAGCTACGAACTCTGAACGCGTGTGAAGGACTCCTTCCCCCGGAGGAGTCCTTCACACGCTCACCGGCTGGGCCGCCCCCTGACGCGGTCCAGACGGCCGGGTCAGCCGACGATCTGCTCGACGATCTTCTTCGCGTCGTTGATGGGGATCGCGAAACCGATGCCGATGCTGCCCGTCGAGGCCGGGTTGTACAGCGCCGAGTTGATGCCGATGACGTTCCCCTGCGCGTCCACCAGCGCCCCGCCCGAGTTGCCCTGGTTGATCGGGGCGTCGGTCTGGATCGCGGTGTAGCTCGGCCCGGCTTCGTTCGTGGTCCTGCTGTAGGGCGAGCGCCGCTCCTGGCCGCTGCTCAACTCGTCGAGCTTGCGGTTCAGCGCGCTCACGATCCCGGTGGTCACGGTGTTCTGCAGTCCGCCGGGCGAGCCGATCGCGACGACTTGCTGGCCGACGGCGAGCTTGCTCGAGTCGCCGAGCGAAGCCGGCGTCAGGCCGCTCGCGTCCTTCGCCTGGAGCACGGCGATGTCGGCCTTCGTGTCGGCGCCGACCACGCTCGCCTTGTACTGCTTGCCGTCCGACAGGGTGACGGTCACGTCGCCCTCGGCGTCGGCGACCACGTGGGCGTTGGTGAGGATGCGCCCGTCCGCAGTCAGGATGACGCCGGAGCCGACCGCCTCGCCCTGCGCGGTGGTCACGTTCACCTGGACGACACTCGGCGTCACCTTCGCGGCGACCCCGCTGACGTCACCCGAAGTGTTGTTCCCGACCAGTTGCCCGTTGGCGACCGCGGACGAACCCGTGCCCGACGCCGACGACGCGGTGCCGAGCCCCGTGATCGCCGCTCCGCCGACACCGCCGACGAGTGCGGCGGCGAGCGCCGTCGCGCTGACGAGGACGGCGACCCTGCCGCCCTTCTTGCGTGGTGGCGGGGTGACGAGTGGATTCGGCGCGGCCTGCCAAGGGGTGTAACCGGGGTACTGCTGCTGGTGCGGCGGCTGGTGCCCACCGATTGAGGCGGGACCTGGCCGACTCTCGTTCTCGGTCATGGAGCAAGATTCGCGCCCGTACTTGTGAACCGCCTGTGGAATCCCCCTGTGCTTTCCTGAGAAGAATTACCTGAGAACGCTCAGTCGAAGAACGCCGGGACGTCCAAAGCTCCGCCCGACGCCTCGAACTCCTCGTGTACCGCGGCGCGGAGTTTCGCGTCGGCCAGGTAGTCGACGGCGGTCAGCGCCAGCCCCAGCGCACCGTCGACGACCGCGCGATCGCCGTCCGGCGAACCGGCCGCGGCCGCGAACTCCTTGGTGTGCAAGGCGGTCGTCGGTCCGGCGATGGCGATCATCGGGTGGATCGCGGGCATCCGGTAGGAGAGGTTGCCGAGATCCGTCGAGCCGGTGAGGAATTCGGGCACGATACCGGGCGGCAACGGTTTGCGGCCGGCGTCGACCTGGTGCACCGACCAGCGGCCGGCGAGGGTGGAGTTGAACCGGATCGGCAGATACGCGGGCTGGGCGTCCCACAGCAGTTCGACTCCGCAGCCGGTCATTTCCGCCGCACCGCGCGCGATCGCCGAAACCCGCTCGGCGAGGTCGCGCAGCGTGTCCGGCTGCGCGGAGCGGAGATAGAACAGCAGGGCCGCGCGTTCGGGGACGACGTTCGGCCGCGCGCCGCCGTCGGTGAAGACCCCATGGACGCGGTCGCTGGAAGGCAGATGCTGCCGAAGCGCCGCGACTCCCTGGTACGCGGCGACGGCGGCGTCGAGCGCGTTGCGGCCCATGAACGGCTGAGCCGAGGCGTGCGCGCCGACACCGTGGAAGACCATTTCCAGCTGCCGCCTGCCGAGGAACGGGTGCATGGCGATGTCGTGGCTGAACGGATGCAGCATGACCACGGCGTCGACGTCGTCGAAAACGCCCGCGCGGGCCATCGTCTCCTTGCCACCGCCGCCTTCCTCCGCCGGCGTGCCGATCAGCGAGACCCGGCCGCCCAGCCGTTCGGCGACCGCCGCCGCGCCGAGGAAGCCGCCCGCGCCCGCGGTGCAGATGACGTTGTGCCCGCAGCCGTGGCCGAGCCTGGGAAGCGCGTCGTATTCGGAGAGGACCGCGATATGCGGCCCGCTGCCGGGGGTGGTCGCGACCAAGGCGGTGTCGAGGCCGCCCGCGCCGATCGTCACCTCGTGGCCGTGCCGCTCGAGCAGGTCGCCGAGCGCGCGGACCGAGCGGTGTTCGGCGAAACCTTCTTCTGGATGAGCGTGCAGGTCTTGGCTCAGCCCCACCAATTCCGCCGCCAGCGCGCGGATGTCGGCGCTTACGGCGTCTCGTGTGGCGGCGTCCGCGCCGTCATGGGGCGAACCGAGGGGTTCGGCCGCGGCGACGGCGTCCGCGGTCGCGTCGACCAGCGAGCGGAGGTAGCCGTCGTCGGGAGGAATCGGCGAAGCGTGCTCAGAGCGGATCATTTCCGGATGTTAACTCCTAGCTCGCCCGTGACGATCTGCGTGACACCGGAGTACCGCTCTTCGACGTGGTCGAAACCGCGCTGGAACAGCTTGCTCGCGATCTCGCCGCGGTCGAACATCCGCTGCCCGCTCAGCCTGCCGAGGACGGTGTCCGCGAGCCGCATCGGCTGATCGCTGTGCCGGGCACTGGTCAGCATCACCAGCGAGCCACCGGGTTTCAGCACACGGGCGAACGAATCCAGCGCCGCGTCCGGATCGGCGAACATGTGCAGCGCGGCGAAGCAGCAGACGGCGTCCACAGTGGAATCGTCGAGCGGCAGGTCGACGGCGTCGGCGCGCAGATAGGTCACCGAAGGGGGATTGGGCGCGGCGAGCGCCTTCTCCAGCATGGTGACCGAACCGTCGAGCCCGATCGACAGGCCGTCCGGCCCGACCGCTTCGCCGAAGGCACGGGTGAACCGGCCGGTGCCGCAGGCGACGTCCAGCGCGACCTGACCGGCGCGCAGGCCGAGCGCTTCGATCGCGATGCGGACCTCGTCCGCCATCGTCGGGCCGTTCAGTCCTTTCGCGACCCTGCCCAGCGCCGGGCGCCAGTGCCGCTCGTAGATCATCGGCACGGCGGAGGTGCGCATCAGCCGCTGCGCGAGTCCGGTCGGCGGCCCCGCCTGCGGGATTTCTCCCAGCAGGTCAAGGAAACCCTTCCCGGTGGTGGTGGGCGTGGTGCCCGGCCGCAGCAGGCTTTCGAGACGTTCGCGATGGTCCGGCATGGCTGCTCCCTTCACGGTCCTCACCGGAGAATCTGCCATGACCGGTCCGTTCGCGACATTCCCGCCGCCGCGACCCGAAACTGTCGGTGGCCGTCTCTAACGTCGGAGGGAGTCGCCGTTCCCCAGCCGAAGGAGCACGAAATGACCGGCTCGATCCTGCAGCACACCGCCACGACCACGCTCCGCATCCCGGTGCGCGGCCCGTTCGACCTCGACAAGTCCATCCGTTTCCTGACCGATTTCCCGCCCGCGTGCCGCGCGGACGCGGCCGCCGAACCCGGCACCCTGCGCTTCGCCTTTCCCGTCGAAGCGGGCTGGGAGCATGTCGGTGCGGCCGTCAGACAGAGATCGCCCGGTTCGATCGAGGTGGAGGTCTTCGCCGAAGAGGGGCTCGCCGTCGAAGTCGGCGCCCAGGTCCGGCGGATCCTGTCGGTGGATGTCGACGGCGTCGGCTTCGCCAAGATCGGCACGGCGGATCCCGTGGTGCGCCGCCTCCAGCAGGCGCACCCCGGCCTGCGGCCGGTGCTGTTCCATTCGCCCTATGAAGCGGCCTGCTGGGCGATCCTGAGCCACCGGGCGCGGATGTCCCAGGCCGCCACGGTGAAACGACGGCTCGCCGAGGAATTCGGCAGGCCGGTGGACGTCGGAGGGAAGGTCCTCAGGTCGTTCCCGGCGCCGGACGTACTGGCCGGGCCGGAGGTAGGGCGCGGCCTGCCGGAGGTGAAGGCCGAGCGGTTGCGCGCGGTGGCCAACGCCGCCAAGGACGGTCTGCTCGACGCCGCGTACCTGCGCGCGATGCCGGTGCCGGACGCGTTGCGCTGGTTGCAGCGCTTGCCTGGGATCGGCCCGTTCTCGGCACAGCTGATCCTGATCCGTGGTGCCGGGCATCCGGACGTCTTCCCCAGTGGCGAGCCCCGGTTACAGGAGGCCATGCGGGCCGCGTACGACCTGCCGATGGCGCCACCCGAGGAGTTGGAGGAGTTGTCTGCGGTATGGCGGCCGTTCCGCAGCTGGGTGGCTTTCGCCCTGCGCAACGACGGGAGTTTCGCACGCGCGGGATCGGGAGTTCGATGACCGCCTGACACGGGACATATCCGGCTTGTGGTGAGCTGGTGAGGTGAGCTCGTCTCCCGCCGAAACGGTTTCCGACATCGCCCAGTCCACCCCGCCCGGCACGATCACCCTGGTCACCGGTGGTCTCGCGCTGCTCGTGGTGCTCTCAGGCAGGCCTTGGCGGATCGCCCGCAACCTGATCACGCTCGTCCACGAGGCGGGTCACGCGCTGGCGGCGGTGCTGGTCGGCCGTCGGCTGCAGGGCATCAAGCTGCACTCGGACACCTCTGGAGTCACGGTCTCCCGTGGCAAACCGGAGGGCCCGGGGATGGCGTTCACCGCGCTGGCCGGGTACCCGGCGGCCGCGGTGCTCGGGCTGGTGTTCGCGGGGCTGCTCTCGTCGGACCTGATCACCGTCGTGCTGATCATGATGGCGTTGATGCTGCTGGGCGTGCTGGTGATGGTGCGCAACACCTACGGCGTGTTCACCGTGGTCGCCAGCTCGGTGGTGCTCGGGCTGGTCGCGCTGGTGGCGCCCTCGTGGTTCCAGGCGATCTTCGTCTACCTGCTGACCTGGTTCCTGCTGTTCGGCGGTGTTCGGCCGGTGGTCGAGCTCCAGATCAAGCGGCGCCGGGGAGCGGCGCGGGATTCCGACGCCGATCAGCTCGGCAGGCTCACCGGGATGCCCGCGGTGCTGTGGGTGCTGGTGATGGCCGTGCTGACGGTGAGCTGTCTCTTCGCGGGCGGGTTGTGGCTGCTGGAGCCGACCGTCGCCTGACCGGGGCGGTACGGCAGACTGATGGCTCGTTCCGCGCGGAAGGAGTCAGCAGATGGACGAGGTCGCCAAGGCCGTCGAGGAATGCGCTCGATCGGCGAAACGGGCCGCGCCGTCGCTGGCCGCCGCCACCGCGGAGGCGATCGACGCCGCGCTGAACGCCATGGCGGACAAGCTGGTCGAGCACGCCGACGTCGTGCTCGAAGCGAACCAGGCCGACATCGCCAAGGCACGCGAGGACGGCATGAGCGCGGGCCTGCTCGACAGGCTCACCATCACGCCCGAGCGGCTGACCGGCATGGCCGAACAGCTCCGTCTCCTGGCGGGCGCCCCGCATCAGGAGCGCTCCGTCGATGTGTCCACTTTGGACGGAGGGCTGCGGCTGGTGGAGCGTCGCCGCCCGGTCGGCGTGATCGGCGCGAACTACGAAGCGCGCCCGAACGTCACGGTGGACGTCGCCTCGCAGCTGGTGAAGTCGCGCAACGGTGGCGTGCTCCGCACGGGTTCCGCCGCGCTCGGCTCGGCCCAGCGTCTGCGCGAGACCGTGATCGCGCCCGCGCTCTCCGAGGCGGGAATCGACCCGGACGTCATCCAGCTGGTGCCGCGCGCCGAGCGTGAAGCGGCGTCCGCGCTGGTCCGTTTCCCCGAGCTCGTGCCGCTGGTCATCCTGCGTGGCAGCGGTGACAGCACCCGGGCACTGGCCACCGAGGCGGCCGTTCACGGCGTCCGCACGCTGGCGCACGCCGACGGCGGCGGCGTGCTGTACGTCGACGAAGCGGCCGACACCGACAAGGTGCGCGACCTGGTCTTCAACAGCCTCGACCGGCTCGGCGTCTGCAACCGGCTGAACCTGCTGCTGATCCACGAGAACGCCCACGACCGCGTCTGGCCCGGCATCTCCGGCGCGCTGGCCGAACGCGGCGTCACGCCCTCGCTCGCCCCGCACGAGCACGCCATCGGCTACGAATGGGCGCTCGACTCGGACCGCGAAGCGACCGTCACCGTCGCGAAGGTCTCCGGCCTGCCCGAAGCGGCGGAGATCGCCAACGAGCGGACCTCCGGCCTGGCCGCCGGCATCGCGACCGAGAGCAGCGAAGCCGCCGACGCGTTCTTCGACGCGTACACCGGCACCGGCGTCTTCTGGAACGCCCCGACCCGGCTGCTCGACGGCTTCAAGCTCCTCGCCGTCCCCGAGACCGGCATCAACCTGGACAAGGTCCCCGGCCCGCGTGGTCCGGTCACCTACACCGACCTCTACGTGCGCCAGTACGCCGTGCTGCCCGCCTGACGCGCGGTGGTCGTGAGTGGCGATTCGTGTTCTAACCCGAATCGTCACTCACGACCCGCGGGAGTGGTAGCAAAGGTCCCTTGCTCCCCGGCAGGGGATCAGCGCCGCCGCCGCTTGGACCGAGGCCGAGGAGGCATCGAGTCCGCGGTGGCGTCCTCGACCTCGTCCGAAGCAGGCGTCGGGTCCGGAGTGGCGTCGCCCAGCCCCAGCATCTCCGCGGCGAGCTGTTGCGAAGACGCGAACATGCCCGAAGGCCGGTCCCGCGCCCGGCGCAGGGACGAAGGCCTCAGCCGGTTGTAGCCCCGCACCGAAACCGGCCGCCGCGAGCGGACCTCGTACTGCGGGAACCCCGAAAGCTCGCCGGCGAGTTCCTTGTCGACCAGGATGGTGCCCGGCCGCGCGGTCGAGGTGAGGCGGGCGGCGAGGTTCACGACCGAGCCGTAGACGTCGCCGAACCGGCTGAGGATCCGGCCCGAAGCCAGCCCCGCGCGCACGGAGGGCAAGGTCTCGTCGGCATCGGCGCGTGCGGACAGGGTAAGGGCGATCTCGGCCCCGTCGACGGCGGAATCGGCGACGAACAGGACCTCGTCGCCGATCATCTTCACGATCCGCCCGTGGTGATCCGCGACCACCTCGGTGGCGACGGATTCGAACCGGTCGAGGATGTCGGTCAGCTCTTCTTCGTCGACCTGCCTGGTCAGCCGGGTGTAGCCGACCATGTCGACGAAGCCGACCACCTCGGTCCTCGCTTCGAGGTCTTCGTCCGGCAGTGCCAGCGCCCGGCCCGCGTAGGCGGCCAGGTGGCGGCGCCAGACGAATTCCTGCACCTTCTCCAGCTCGGGCAGCAGCCGCTCGACGAGCCGCCCGATCTGGCGTTCGCTGCTGCCGATCTCCTTGTTCTCGGTGATCATCGTCCACAGCATGTGGACCTGCCATTCCGCGAGACGCGAAAGGTGCTGGCCCAGCGCGCGTGTCACGGCCAGCTCGATGCTCGGGTCGATCAGCCCCGAGTTCATCAGCTGATCGGCCGTGCGGATCGCTTCGATGTCGGCGTCGGTGAAGACGACCTCGTCGTCGTCGACCGTCGCGAAGCCCAGCGCACGCCAAAGGCGCCGAGAGCGTTCCTCGGGAACGCCTGCCTTCTCGGCGACTTCGAGCCGGGTGTACTTGCGCCTTCCGCCGAGCAGGATCCGTTCGAGGCGCTGTTGCAGCGCGTCGGGCGAGATCTCGCCGGGTTCGGGCATCAGGTGGTGTGGACGATGAGCACGTCCACCCCGGACTTCCGCGCGACCTCGGACGGCACGGAACCCAGGATGCGGCCCGCGAGCGTGTTCAGCCCGCGGTTGCCGACCACCAGCAGGTCCGCGGAGCGCTCGGAGACGACCTTGCGCAGTGAGTCGACCGGGTCGCCGACGACCGCGGCGGTCTCGATGCTCTTCGCGCCGGCCTTCGCCGCCCGGTCACGGGCGGACAGGAGGGTGTCCTCGGCCGGGGCCGAGCCCACCACCTGGTACGCCTCGTCACCGAGGACGTCCTGTGCCTTCTCCACGTCGCCCTTGGTGGCCGGGTAGTAGGCGCACACGATGACCAGGGTCGCTCCGGAGTCCCCGGCGACACCCGCCGCCCGGTCGACCGCGGCGAACGAGGAATCCGATCCGTCCGTGCCCACGACCACGGTCCGATATGCAGCCATCCGCAACCTCCACCGATCTGACAGCCCGCACGTGCGCGCGAGCAGCGACGATAACCGCTCGTCGGCGGCCTCGCAGGCCGCCGTGAGCACGGTCGGGTGAAAAGGTTACTCGCCAGTCGGTTTCTGCGCTGCCGCAGGTCGCGGTGAAGGCTTCGCGCCGGATGTGGCCTTCGGCACATCGGCCGTCCGGAGCTGCACGGTGGCTTCCGCGTCGGGCGACGGCTTCGCCTTCAGGTCCGCCGGGACATGCGGTTCGTCGCCGAGCACGTGCGTCGCCTCGGCGAGCGCGGCCCGCGCGGAGCGGACCTGCTCGGCCAGGCTGGAGCGCACCTTGCGGAGCGCTTCGACCCGTTCGGTGGCCTGTGTGATCCGCCGGTTGGACTCTTCGGTGGCCTGCCGGACGCGGCGGCGTGCCTCGTCGGCCGCCTCGGCGAGCCGGGCGTTGGCCTCGGTGATCGAGTCCTGCTTGCGCTTGTTGGCGTCGGCGACGGACTCGCGCTGACGGCGCTCGATGTCGGCCTTGGCCGCCGTCTCCTCTTCGAGCACCTTCGCGCGGATGGCGGCGGCGTCCTCGGTGGCCTCGCGGACGCGGCGGGCCGCCTCGGCCTTGCTCGCGGCCTCCTGCTCGGCCAGCGCGTGCATGGCCTCGGTGCGCCGCGACGCCATCGCGATCTCGAAGTCCTCTTCGACCTGCGTGCGGCGCTGCTGCGCCTCGGCGTCGAGCTTGTCGCGCTCGGCCTTCGCCTTGTCGGTGATGTCCTTCGCCTCGGCGCGAGCCTTCTCCAGCACGCCGCGGTGCTCGGCCTCCATCTCCTTGCGACGGAGGTCGAGCTCGTTGAGCAGCTGCTCGTAGCGGGCCCGCATGGCGCTCGCGTCGGTCTCCGCCTTGGCGCGGATGTGCCCGGCTTCGGCTTCCGCGCGCGCCTTGGTGTCGGCGGCCTCGTCCTGCGCGAGCCGCAACATGCGCTGCAGGCGCTCGGAAAGGCCTTCGACACTCGTCGGCGGCTGGGCGAGCCTGTCGACCTGCCCGCGCAGGTCCGCGATCTCGCCGCGCGCGATCTCCAGCTGCCGTGCCAGGTCGCCCGCCTGTCCGATGGCGGCATCGCGATCGGCGGTGAGCATCTTCAGATCGGCGTCCAGCCGTTCGAGATGTTCGTCGACCTGCGCACGGCTGTAACCGCGCTTCGCCACGTCGAAGCCGGCTCCCAGCGGCACTAGCTCCCGTTCCTCGCCAAGGCTCATCCTTCTACCGTAGTCGAGCTGGAGTCACGGAAGGGTGAGCACCCACGCAACGCGCGGCGAAACCACGGTTCGGCGCGCTAAACGTTCCGGAAAGCGTTGATCCCGTCGATGTGCTTTTCGCGCAGCTCGTGGTTCCGGACACCCAGACCTTCTTCCGGCGCAAGGGCGAGCACGCCGACCTTGCCCTGATGCGCGTTGCGGTGGACGTCCAGCGCGGCCTGCCCGGTGTCCTCGAGCGAGTAGGTCTTCGACAGCGTCGGGTGGATCAGACCTTTCGCGATCAGCCGGTTCGCCTCCCACGATTCGCGGTAGTTGGCGAAGTGGCTGCCGATGATCCGCTTCAGGTTCATCCAGAGGTAGCGGTTGTCGAACTGGTGCATGTAGCCGGAAGTCGACGCGCACGTGACGATCGTGCCGCCCTTGCGCGCGGCGTAGACGGACGCGCCGAAGGTTTCGCGGCCCGGGTGCTCGAAGACGATGTCCGGGTCCTCGCCGCCGGTCAGCTCGCGGATCTTCTTGCCGAACCGCTGCCACTCCTTCGGGTCCTGGTTGTGCTCGTCCTTCCAGAACTTGTAGCCCTCGGCGTTGCGGTCGATGATCAGCTCCGCGCCGAGCTTCCGGCAGATCTCCGCCTTTTCGGGGCTGGAGACCACGCACACCGGGATCGCGCCGCCGTTGAGCGCGTACTGCGTCGCGTAGGAGCCGAGGCCGCCCGAAGCGCCCCAAATCAGCACGACGTCGCCCTGCTTCATGTCGGCGCCGTTGCGCGAGACGAGCTGGCGGTAGGCCGTGGAATTCACCAGGCCGGGGGAGGCGGCTTCCTCCCAGGTGAGGTGTCCCGGCTTGGGCATCAGCTGATTCGCCTTCACGAGCGCGATCTCCGCGAGCCCGCCGAAGTTCGTCTCGAAACCCCAGATCCGCTGCTCGGTGTCGAGCATCGTGTCGTTGTGCCCGTCCGGGCCCTCGAGTTCGACGTTGAGGCAGTGCGCGACGACCTCGTCGCCCGGCTTCCAGTTGTGCACGCCGGGCCCGGTGCGCAGCACGACGCCGGACAGGTCCGAGCCGACGACGTGATAAGGCAGGTCGTGGCGCTTCGACAGCGGCGAGAGCCGCCCATAGCGCTCCAGGAACTTGAACGTCGAGACCGGTTCGAAGATCGAGGTCCAGACGGTGTTGTAGTTGATCGCGCTCGCCATGACCGCGACCAGCGCCTCGCCGGGGCCGAGTTCCGGCGTCGGGACCTCGTCGACATGCAGGGACTTGCGCGGGTCCTTGTCGCGGCTTTCGAGGCCTTCGAACATGCCGGCCTCGTCCTTGTGCACGGTCACCCCGCGATAGGACTCCGGCACGTCGAGCGACGCCACGGCGCCGAGGTCATCGTTCAGAATGGCCTGCTGGATCTCGCCGAGCTGCGACATCGGAACCTCCGCGAATGGGGTGGTGGACGGCGTGTGGCGCCACTGCGCCGATGTGGCCTCACCGGCAAAGAGTGGTTCGCCCAAATTACTCATGGGTAACCAGGTCCACAACTGTACGAGACGTGGAGCACGTACACATCCCGAAGTGTTATCGACCGGTCTTGACCGGCCGGCCAACCAAGCGGACCATGGGCTGTGGAGATCTCTCCGACCTGCAGGTTCAGCCGATTTTCGGAGGTGAGCACGCATGAACGAACCCACGACGCGCCCTTGGACCCGTCCCCATGACTGGGCGGAGGTGGTCATCGGTGTCGTGGTCGCGCTTTCACCCCTCTGGATGACCACGGACAACACCGCCATGTGGACGCTCGTCATTCTCGGCGCGCTGGTCGCCCTAGACGGTTTCGCGTCGCTTGCGATGCCTGGCATGGTCTACGGCGAAGGCATTCAGATCGTCCTGGGCGCGCTGCTGTTCATTTCGCCCTGGGTGATGGGATACGCCGACTTCATGGGCGCGTCCTGGACCGCTTGGATCGGCGGCGTCCTGACCGTGGTGGCCGGGGCGGCGGCGATGCCGATCGCCCAGGCGACGCACCGGACGGCGGGGCAGCACTGACCCAGGAGGAAACGGCGTGAAAGAGGATTCGGCGAAACAGCGCATCCTGCGGGCCGCGGAGGCGCTCTTCGCCGAATCCGGTTTCGACGCCACGCCCACTTCGCGGATCGCGGAGCGGGCGGGCGTGCCGAAAGGCTTGGTGCACTACTACTTCCGGCGTAAGTCGGATCTGCTGGCCGCGCTGGTCGCCGAACTGCCCGACGCCCGGATCGAACCGGCCGTCGTGGTCGTCCCCGGCGACCTCGCGGGCAGTCTTCGCGGCCTCGTCGTCGAACTGGACAGGCGGTTCAACCGGTCCTTGGCGCTGTCACACCTGTTGTGGCGCGAGGCCGACACGCACCGCGCGGTCCGCGACGCGCTGGCCGAACGCTTCCAGCAACTCGTCCGGCAGGTGAAGGCCGTGATCGTCGCCGCGACGGGCGGCAAGGTCGCCATCGCCGACGTCGATTCGGCGTCGGGACTGCTCGCGCGGGCGGTCAGCCACCGTCACGCGACAGCACGGCACACCGAGGACGGGGACCCCGCCGAGATCGACCGCGAGGTCCTCTTCATCGCCTCAGCGTTGACGCGGGGTCAGTGACCGTCTTTCGCGGGCTCGACCAGTTCCACGAGCACACCGCCGGCGTCCTTGGGGTGCACGAAGTTCACCCGGCTGTTGGATGTCCCCCGCTTCGCCTCGTCGTAGAGCAGCCGCAGTCCCTGCGCGCGCAGCGCCGCGGCGGCAGCGTCCACATCGGACACTCGATACGCCAGCTGCTGCAGCCCGGGGCCGCTCTTCGCGAGGAACTTGCCGATCGCGGAATCGTCGCGCAGCGGCGCGAGGAGCTGGATCGCGGTCTCGGTCCCCGCGGTGCCCGGCGCGCGCAGCATCGCCTCGCGGACGCCCTGCTCCTCGTTGACCTCCTCGTGCGCGACCTCCAGGCCGAAATGCTCGGTGTGGAAGGCGATCGCGGCGTCGAGGTCGGGTACCGCGATGCCGACGTGGTCGATGGCGGTCACGAACGTTTTCAGCGCCTGGTTCATGCAGAGCAGGATAGGTGCGCGAGCGAGTGGACCGGCGTGCGCCGCCTCACACTGGCTCCATCAAGAGACCCGCGACCCGGGTATGGTCGCGAAGACCCCCTTTGCCCTTGCGCCGATGCTTGGAGGACGCCGTGTCCGGTTCCGTGATCCTGGGTGCCGCCCGTACACCGATCGGGCGATTGCTCGGTTCCCTGAAGGATTTCTCGGGCGCGCAACTCGGCGGATTCGCCATCAAGGCGGCGCTGGAGCAGGCCGGCGTCTCGCCGGACGCGGTCCAGTACACGATCATGGGCCAGGTGCTCACCGCGGGCGCCGGCCAGATCCCGGCCCGTCAGGCCGCGGTCGCCGCCGGTATCCCGATGAGCGTCCCGGCGCTGACCATCAACAAGGTCTGCCTCTCCGGCCTCGACGCCATCGCGCTGGCCGACCAGCTCATCCGCGCGGGTGAGTTCGACCTGATCGTGGCGGGCGGCCAGGAGTCGATGACCCAGTCGCCGCACCTGCTGCCGAAGTCCCGCGCGGGCTTCAAGTACGGCGACACCACGCTCGTCGACCACATGGCGTACGACGGCCTGTTCTGCGCCTTCGACCAGGTCGCCATGGGCTCGTCGACGGAGAAGTACAACAGCCGCTACGGCATCACCCGTGAGCAGCAGGACGAGTTCTCCGCGCGGTCGCACCAGCGCGCCGCCGCCGCCATCGCCGAGGGCCGGTTCAACGTCGAGATCGCGCCGGTGTCGATCCCGCAGCGCAAGGGCGACCCGATCGTCTTCTCGCAGGACGAGGGCGTCCGCGCCGACGCCACCGCCGAAAGCCTCGCGAAGCTGCGTCCCGCCTTCGCCTCCGACGGCACCATCACCGCAGGCTCGGCGTCGCAGATCTCCGACGGCGCGGCCGCGGTCATCGTCGCGAGCAAGGCCAAGGCCGAGGAACTGGGCCTGACCGCGCTCGCCGAGATCGGCGCGCACGGCGTGGTCGCCGGTCCGGACGCCAGCCTGCACGAGCAGCCGTCGAACGCGATCCTGGCCGCGCTGGCCAAGGAGAAGCTGACCGCGGACGCGCTCGACCTCGTCGAGATCAACGAGGCGTTCGCGGCCGTCGGCCTGGTCTCGGCCGACAAGCTCGGACTCGACCCGGAGAAGGTCAACGTCGACGGCGGCGCCATCGCGCTCGGTCACCCGATCGGCGCGTCCGGCGCCCGGCTCGCCGTGCACCTGGTGCACGAACTCCGCCGTCGCGGCGGCGGGCTCGGCGCGGCCGCCCTCTGCGGCGGTGGCGGCCAGGGCGACGCGCTGCTGATCCGCGTTCCGTAAAGCCCTTGCCGGTACAGCTGGACATCGACGAACTGGTCGGTCGCGCGCGGGACGGTGTCCCCCGCGCGATCGCCCGGTTGCTGTCGCTGGTCGAGGACGCTCATCCACGGTTGCCCGAGGTCGCGGCGAAGCTGACGCCGCACACCGGCAACGCGCGGGTCGTCGGTCTGACCGGTCCGCCGGGTGTCGGTAAGTCGACATCGACGTCCGCGCTGCTCACGGCCCTGCGGGCGCGGGGCCTGCGGGTCGGGGTGCTGGCGATCGACCCGTCGTCGCCGTTCTCCGGCGGCGCGCTGCTCGGCGACCGGATCCGGATGACCGAACACGCCACCGATCCGGGCGTCTTCATCCGTTCGATGGCCACGCGCGGTCATCTCGGCGGGCTGTCGTGGGCGACGCCGCAGGCGGTCCGGGTCCTCGACGCGGCCGGGTTCGACGTCGTGCTGATCGAGACCGTCGGCGTCGGTCAGTCCGAAGTGGACGTCGTGAAACTGGCCGACACCACGGTGGTCCTGCTCGCGCCGGGGATGGGCGACGGGATCCAGGCGGCCAAGGCGGGCGTGCTGGAGATCGCGGACGTGTTCGTGGTCAACAAGGCCGACCGCGAGGGCGCGGACGCCACCGTGCACGACCTCAAGCAAATGATCTCCTTGGTGCGCAGGGAGATCCGCGGTCCGAGCTGGCGTCAGCCGATCGTGCGAACGGTGGCCTCGCGGGGCGAAGGCGTCGAGGACGTCGTCCGCGCGCTCGACGAACATCACGACTGGCTGGTCCGGCGCGACGAACTGCCCCGCCGCCGTGCGGCGCGGGCCCGGGACGAGGTCGAGGCGATCGCCGTGCAGCGGCTGCGCGCGGAACTCGTCGACCTGCGCTCCGGCGACCGGCTCACCGAATTGGCCGAACGCGTGGTCGCGCGGAAACTCGACCCGTTCGCGGCGGCCGAAGAACTCATCGGAGATCTTCGCGACTCGTGAGTGGTAAGGACGGTTCTAACCGTCCTTACCACTCACGAGGTTGTTGGTGCGGCAGCGGTCAGAATTCGACGTACATCTTGATGTCACCGAAATCGCTGTCGAGATTGTCCAGATGGGCGATCGCGTCCTCTTTCCAGACTTCGAGCTGGTTCGTCTCGCCGTAGGTGAGCTGCTCGCCGTCGGCCACCTTGTGGGCGTACTTCGTGATCGTGACGGTCTGGCCCCGGCAGAACTCCACGCGTTCCAGGAACCTGTCTGCCATGTCGGGATCGAAGACGCGGCCCATCCGGACGTAGCCGTTGTTGATGTGCTCCTCGCAGTAGAAGTGCGCCGCGGCCGAGGCGATCCACTCGGTGAGCGACGCGTCGCGAGGCGGCCACTTCTCCCGGACGTGCGCTTTGATCTCCCTGGCGAGGCGGACGACCCGGCGCCGTTCGAGATCGGTCAGCCCGTCCTCCTTGCGAAAGTCGAGGATCATGTCGTCGACGACCTTGGCGAGCCTGAGCATGCGCGGCTTGTCGAGTTCGGCCGGTTTCTCCGGCGGCAGCCCGGCCATGACCCTCTCGTGCACGAGGACGTACTGCGTGTACGCGTACAGGAAGGTCAAGGCGTTCAGCTGCCATTGGTGTCGTTCGGCGATCTCCACGGCTTCGACCCTAATCGCGGACCTACTTCCGGACCTGTGTGAGCGCCGGGGATTCACCCTATGCTCTCTTCTTCGTCCACGGCTGGGAGGCAGGAACCGTGCAGAGGATCGCGAAGGTCTTTGTGGCAGTGCTGGGGGCAGGGCTGATGCTCGCGGCCGGCACCGGAACGGCGTCGGCGGAGGGCGCGCCACCGAAGGTCACGAAGGGGCCGTGCCAGTACACGCAGACCCCGGATGAGCCTGCCGCGCGGCCGGTCCCGCTGCCGCCGGACCCCCGGCGCACGCCGGACCGGGGCAAGGTCCCGGTGCAGCTGAGGACCAACCAGGGCAAGATCGACCTGACGCTCGATCGGGCGAAGGCGCCGTGCACGGTGCAGAGCTTCCTGCACCTGGCGAAGCACCGTTTCTACGACCGCACGACGTGTCACCGGCTGACCGCGTACCCGACCTTGAAGGTGCTGCAGTGCGGTGACCCGAGCGGTACCGGCGAGGGCGGCCCCGGCTACAAGTACAAGGACGAGCTGCCCGTGGGCCTGCCGCCCGCGCCGACCGACCCGACCGGCGAGCGCAAGGTGTACGCGCGTGGCGTCCTCGCGATGGCCAACGCGGGCCCGGCGACCAACGGAAGCCAGTTCTTCGTCGTGTACGGCGACTCCGCGCTGCGCCCGAACTACACGATCTTCGGCACCGTGGGTCACGAAGGCCTCGAAACCCTCGACGACGTCGCCGCCGGTGGCATCAAGCCGACCCCGGAGAACCCCGCCCCGGTCGACGGCGCCCCCGTCCTGAAGACCGACATCCTCCGGGCGCGCCCCTGGTTCTGCTGACCCCCCTTATGCATTTCGTCCTCTGAATGCGGTGGTTCGTTGGACGTACTACCGCATTCAGAGGACGAAATGCGGGGAGTCAGGTGACTTCGAAGATGGCCTCGCGCAAGGCTTGGGTGGCGCCGGCGAAAGAGTGCTTCGCGGCGGTGCCATACCCGATGATGAGCCCTTCGCGCCGCGGCTCGCCGATCCAGTACTCGCTGAGCCCTTCGAGCCCGATGGCGCGGCGGCGGCAGGCGGCCAGCACCTCCATCTCCCGCGGAAGCTCGCCGGGGAACTGGAGCACCAAATGCAGCCCGGCCGAGATCCCCTGCGGCAGCACGGAATCCGGCAGGGCCGCGAGCAGCTTGTCGCGCCGGGACCGGTATTCGACGCGGCAGCGGCGGATGTGCTGGTCGTAGGCGCCCGATTCGATCAGTTCGGCCATCGCCAGCTGGTCCAGCAGCGCGGGCCGCGCCCCGCTCTCGGCCAGCGCCGTGCGCACCGGCTCGACCAGGAACCGCGGCAGCACCATCCAGCCCAGGCGCAGCGACGGCGCGAGCGTCTTGCTCGTCGTGCCCACGTACACGACCCGTTCCGGAGCCAGCGCCTGTAGCGCGCCGACCTGCTGATGGTCGAAGCGGAATTCGCCGTCGTAGTCGTCCTCGATCACGACGGCACCGGTTTCCTCCGCCCAGCGGGTGAGTTCGGCCCGCCGCCGCGGCGCGAGGGTGACGCCGAGCGGGTACTGGTGCGCCGGGGTGACCACCACCGCCGGACTGTCCAAAGCGGACACCGTGATCCCGTGGTCGTCGACGGGCACGCCGACCACGCGGGGACCGTTGGCGGCGGCGATGTTCCGGTAGATGTGCAGCGACGGGTTCTCGAACGCGATCTCGTCCGCGCCGCGCGCGTGCAGGACCCGCGCCAGTACCGCGATCGCGTGCGAGAACCCGGAACACACCAGGATGCGGGCGGGGTCGGCGATCACGCCGCGGCTGCGGGCCAGATACGCGGCGAGCGTTTCCCGCAGCTCCGGGGCACCGGACTCGGCCGTGTAGTCGAACGCCGACATCGGCGCCTGGTGCAGTGCCCGCCGTGTCGCCGCGAGCCAGGCGGAGCGGGGGAACGCGGACAGGTTCGGCCTGCCGGGGCGCAGGTCCCAGCGCGGCGCCGGGTCGCGGGGGACGGGCCGCGGCGGTGACGCGGGCAGCGCGCCCGCCGTCGCGACGCGGGTCGGCGCGCCCTGCGTGGTCCGCAGGTATCCCTCGGCGGCGAGGTCGGAGTACACCCTGGTGACCGTTCCCCTGGCCACGCCGAGGTCCTGCGCCAGTGCCCTGGTGGAGGGCACCGCGGCGCCCGCCTGCCAGCGTCCCTCCCGGATGGCCGCGCGGATCGCCGCGGCGAGCCCGCTCCGGCCGCTTTCGGGACGCCAGTCCAGATGGACGTCTATTCCCGAACTGGACCACGATTCCGCCATGATACTGGACCATACTCGTGGGCCAGTCGCCGCTAGATTCGACGGCATGACCGAGCGAATCCATGTGGGCAAGCGAGTGCCCGAGATCTACCAGGCCATGGCGAAACTGCAGGCCGAAGTCGAGAAGGCCGCCGCCAACGCCGGTGTCGACCAGAAGATCCTCGAACTGGTGAAGATGCGGTCGTCGCAGATCAACCACTGCGCCTTCTGCCTCGACATGCACTCACACGACGCGCTGCAGATGGGTGAGTCGCCGCGGCGGCTGTTCGTGCTGCAGGGCTGGCGCGAGACCGAACTGTTCACCGAGCAGGAGCGCGCCGCGCTCGCGCTCACCGAGGCGATCACGAACGTGGCGACCCTGCACGACGTCCCGGACGACGTCTACGAAGAGGCCACCCGCGTCTTCACCGAGGAGCAGTACCGCGCCGTGGTCTGGGAGGCCATCGCGATCAACAGCTGGAACCGGATGTGCGTGACCAGCCACGCGCCGCTGCCCGAGCGCGCCGAATGACGGCGGCTCGGCTGCGGGAACTGCACGTCGCGGGTACTCCGCTGCTCCTGCCGAACGCGTGGGACGCCGACAGCGCGCGTCTCGTGGAAGCCGCCGGGTTCCCTGTTGTGGCGACGAGTTCCTTCGCCGTGGCCAAGGTCCTCGGGTACGAGGACGGGGAGGACGCGCCCGCCGCCGAGATGTTCGCGGCGGCGGCGCGGATCGCGCGTGCGGTCTCGGTTCCGGTGACCGTGGACGCGGAAGGCGGGTACGGGCTCGAAGCGGGAGAACTCGCGGCGAGGCTGGCCGAGGCGGGTGCCGTCGGCTGCAACTACGAGGACACCGATCACGCTTCAGGTGGGGTACGCCCGCTCGAGGCGCAGGCGGAACGGGTCGCGGAGTTGCGCGCGGCCGCCGGGGACGCACTGGTGATCAACGCCCGCGTCGACGTCTTCCTCGGCGCGTCCGACGAACGAGCGGCACTGGACGACGCGATCCTGCGGGCCAAGGCGTACTTCGAGGCCGGGGCGGACTGCGTCTATCCGATCCTGGTGAAGTCGCCGGAGGTGCTCGGCGAGTTCGTGAAGGCGGTCGCGCCGGGAGCGGTCAACGCCGCTCCGATGCCAGGAGGCCCCGATCTCTCCGCGCTCACCGCACTGGGGGTGGCGCGGATCTCGCTGGGCACCGGGCTGTGGAAGTCGGTCCGCGCCGATCTCCGCGCGAAGCTGGCCGAACTGACGGCGGGGAAGCTGCCTTACTGAATGGGAACCGGGGCGGTGCGGCCGGGGGCGTTGGATGCCGGCCGCACCGTCCCGGCGACTAGTGGGCGATCGCCTTCTCGGCGCCCGCACCGGTGAGCGAGCGGACCTCCATCTCGGCGTACTTCTTCTGGTTGTGCTCCTTGGACAGCACGGTCCCGAGCCAGCCGAGGAAGAAGGCGACCGGGATCGAGACGATGCCCGGGTTGTCCAGCGGGAACCAGTGGAAGTCGACGCCCTGGATCATCGAGGCGCTCTTCCCGGTCTTCGGGTCGACGGGCTTACCCGAGACCGCCGGCGAGAAGACGATCAGCACGACGCAGACCGCGAGACCGCCGTAGATGCTCCACAACGCGCCCTGGGTGTTGAACCGCTTCCAGAACAGCGAGTACAGGATCGTCGGCAGGTTCGCCGACGCCGCCACCGCGAACGCGAGCGCCACGAGGAACGCGATGTTCTGCCCGTTGGCGAGGATGCCGCCGAGGATCGCGACCGCGCCGATCACCAGCGCGGTGATCCGGGCGACCTTCACCTCCGAATCCGGGGACGCCTTGCCCTTCTTGATCACGCTGGCGTAGACGTCGTGCGCGAACGACGCCGATGCGGTGATCGTCAGCCCCGCGACCACCGCGAGGATCGTCGCGAAGGCGATCGCCGCGATCAGGCCCAGCAGGACCGGCCCGCCGAGTTCCAGTGCCAGCAGCGGTGCCGCCGAGTTGACGCCACCCGGCGCGGCCTTGATCTTGTCCGCGCCGACCAGCGCGCCGGCGCCGTAGCCGAGCACCAGGGTGAACAGGTAGAAGACGCCGATCAGTGCGATCGCCCAGACCACGGAACGACGGGCTTCCTTCGCGGTCGGCACGGTGTAGAAGCGCATCAAGACGTGCGGCAGGCCGGCGGTACCGAGGACCAGAGCGATGCCCAGCGACAGGAAGTCGAGCTTCGTCGTACCGGTCTTGCCGTACTGGTTACCCGGCCCGAGCAGCGCTTCACCGGCGCTGCCCGCCCTGTCCACCGCGCCCTGCAGCAGCGCGGAAAGGTTGAAGCCGTACATGCCCAGCACCCACAGCGTCATCGCCAGCGCGCCGGCGATGAGCAGCGCCGCCTTGATGATCTGGACCCAGGTGGTGCCCTTCATCCCGCCGATGAGCACGTAGGCGATCATGATGATGCCGACGATCACGATGATCGCGGCCTGCCCGGCCTTGCTCTCGATCCCGAGCAGCAGCGCGACGAGGCCACCGGCCCCCGCCATCTGCGCCAGCAGGTAGAAGAACGAGACGGCCAGCGTGGACGTCGCCGCCGCGGCCCGCACCGGGCGCTGCTTCATCCGGAACGCCAGCACGTCGCCCATGGTGAACTTGCCGGTGTTGCGCAGGAGTTCGGCGACCAGCAGCAACGCGACCAGCCACGCCACCAGGAAGCCGATGGAGTAAAGGAATCCGTCGTAGCCGTAGACGGCGATCGCGCCCGCGATCCCGAGGAACGACGCGGCGGACAGGTAGTCACCCGCGATGGCGACGCCGTTCTGCGGGCCGGTGAACGCGCGGCCGGCGGCGTAGTAGTCCGACGCCGTCTTCGTGTTGCGGCTCGCCCGGAACACGACGAACAGCGTGACCACCACGAACAGGCCGAAGATGGTGATGTTGAGTACGGGGCTGCTGCCCTCGACTCCGGCGGCGAGGGTCATTTGGTCTCACTCTCGATGTCCGTGCGGATCTTCTCCGCGATGGGGTCGAGTTTCTTGTTCGCGTAGCGGACGTAGAGCCCGGTGATCACGAAGGTCGAAACGAACTGCAGCAGACCGAAGACGAGGCCGACGTTGATGTTCCCGACCAGCTTCGTGCTCATGAAGCCGTGCGCGTAGTCGGCGAGCAGCACGTAGAGCAGGTACCAGAGGAGGAACAGCGCCGAGACGGGGAACACGAACCGGCGCAACCGAGCCCGCAGTTCCTTGAACTCCGCGCTGTCATGGGCTTTGTCCCAGTCCGTTTCCGGCGGACTGGGAGCGTTCGTTTCGGTACTCATCGTGCTCTCCTCGCACCGCGAATGTGTTCCGCGACACGTTAAGGAGAGGTCAAGGAGACCGGAACCTTCAGCGGTTCAAACGTCTGCCGAGACGACGAACGGTCGACGAACGGTAGTCCGACCACGACGAGGGGGTTTCGGCTGTGCGATCGTCCAAGTGCAGCCGCAGCATGGCGGCCGTCGACCAGGCGGGAGGCCTGCCCCGCCAGGAAACCACGATCATTACTCCGAATGCCAGCGGAACCGACCAAGGTGCGGGCTGCGACACGAGAATCGCGGGCAGACCGCTCAGGCTGGGGACGAACAAGGCCACGAGGATCGAGCCCGAAGACGCGACGAGCCCGGCGAGGACGCCGCTGATCGCGCCCGCGGCGGTCAGCCGGTTCCACCAGATGCCGAGCACCAGCAACGGGCAGAACGTGGACGCGGCCACGGTGAAGCCCCAGGTGACGAGGACGCCCGCGTCCAATCTGGCCGACGGCAGCGCGAGCAGGACCATCACCGCCGCCGCCCCGAGCACCGACCAGCGCAGTCTCCGCAGGCCGCCGGGCGCCAGGTCGTGCGCGACCGCGCCGGAGATCACCAGCAGCAGCCCGAGCGACGTCGCCAGGAAAGCCGCGAACGCGCCCGCCGTCAGCAATCCGGTGAACAACGACCCCGCCCAGCCGTCGTCGATCTGCGCCGGCAGCGCGACGACGACCGTGTCCGTCGCGCCCGAGACGTACAGCTCGGGCACCAGCACGCGGCCGAAGACGCCGTAAACCCCTGGGAACAGGTAGAAGACGCCGAGCAGGGCGACGGTGATCGCCGCGGTCCGGCGGGCGGCGCGGCCGTCCGGGCTGGTGTGGAAGCGCATCAGGACGTGCGGCAGGCCCATGGTGCCGAGCATGGTGGCGATCAGGATCGCCCACGTGCCGAGCAGCGGATAACCCTGATCGCCGAGGTCGAGCAGCGGCCGTTGCCAGTCCGGCCCGCCCAGCGGGGCACCGCCCCGGACGGCGGGAACCGGCGTGCCCTCGGCGAATTCCAGCGTTTCCCCGCTCCTGGCCACCAGTTCTCCCGGCGGCACCACGTGCTTTTCCGGGGTGAGCAGGGTGGTCGGCTCGCGCAGGGTCAGCGTCACGTCGATCTCGAAGGACAGCTGGGTGTCGCGGGCGAAGTGGGTGAATTCCACCGGGTGCACCGAAGCCGACCGTTCCTCCGGGGAGACCTGGGAGACCAGCCAGATCGCGGGGATGATGAACAGCAGCAGTTTCAGCACGAACTGGAACGCCTGGACGTAGGTCGCCGCGCGCATGCCGCCGAGTGCCAGTGTCGCGCTGACGGCGGTGCCCGCGATGACGACGCCGACCCAGTACGGCGTGCCGCCGACGGCGGTCAGCACGAGCCCCGCGGTGCGGAACTGCGGGACCAGGTAAAGGGTTCCGATCACGAGGACGACGACGGCGGCCAGACGGCGCAGTGCGGGGGAAGCGAGCCGCGCCTCGGCGAAGTCCGGGACGGTGAGCGCGCCGGAGCGCCGCATCGGCGCCGCGACGAGCACGAGCATCGCGATGTATCCGGCGGTGAATCCGACCGGGTACCAGAGCGCGCCGATGCCGTCCTTCACCACCAGGCCCGCGACGCCGAGGAACGACGCCGCGGACAGGTATTCGCCGGAGACCGCGGCGGAGTTGACCAGCGGCGAGATCCGGCGCGAGGCGACGAGGAAATCCGACGTCGTGCGCATGGCCGCGACCCCGCGCAACCCGATCAGCAGGGTGATCAGCACGACGGGGGCCACCGAGAGCGCGGTGACCACTACTCGTCCTCGATCTTTTCCGCCCGGCGCAACTGCCACCACGACAGCAGCGCCATCGCCGGGTACGGGAGGATCGCGATCATCAGCCAGGACAGCGGGATACCCAGCAGCCGCACCGAATCCAGCCCGGGGAACACCCCGAACACCAGGGGGAGCCCGAACACCAGCCCGAACATCCCGGCCAGCGCGGGAATCCCTCGGCGGCGCTGGGCCCGGTAGAGCGCGTCCGCGCGTTCGGCGTCACTCGCTGCCAGCCGGGGAACCCGCCAACGTCCGCGCGAACGGCGCCGCGAATGCGCGAGCCGGGTCTGCGGGCTGGTGACGGCGACCCGTTTGACACGGCTCACGAGCGGCTTCCCCGGCCCAGTTCGCCGCGCTGCGCGGCGGCGAGCAGCCGGTCGCGCAGGTCGCGCGCGTGGCGGCGGCTCACCGGCACGTCACCCGCTTCGGTATGCGCCAACAGCCCGCCGGTCGTGTCGCTGCGCAGTTCGAGCACGGCGTCCACGGCGAGCAGGAAACCCCGGTGCACGCGGGTGAATCCCGTTCCCTCCCAATACTCTTCGAGCCGGGAGATGGGCATCCGCGTGACGTGGACGCCGGATTTCGTGTGCAGCCGGACATAGTCGCCGTGCGCCTCGACGAACTGGACGTCGTCGCGGCGGACGTACCGCGTGCGCCCGCCGGATTCCACCGGCAGCGCGGACATCGCGTCCGGCGCGGGTTTCGGCTCGTCGGGCTGGTTGCCCGCCATCCGGACCACTTTGGACAGTGCGGCGGACAGCCGTTCCGCGCGGACCGGTTTGAGCAGGTAGTCGACCGCGCCGATCCCGTACGCGGCCACGGCGTGCCCGTCATGCGCGGTGACGAACACGATCACCGGTGGTTCGCTGAGCCGCGCCAGCAGCGAGGCGAGCTCGAGCCCGTCGAGGCCGGGCATGGAGATGTCGAGGAAGACGGCATCGAAATGACTGCCCTGCAAAAGTTTGAGCGCGTTGACGGCGTCACCGGCGGCGACCACCTCGGCGACTTCCGGTGCCTCGCGCAGCAAGCTGCACAGCTCGTCGAGGGCGGGCGGGACGTCGTCGACCGCCAGCACCCGCAGCCCGTTCGTCACGGCAGCACCCCCGGCTGGAAACGGGGCACGCGCACCACGACCCTGGTGCCCGCGCCGGTCTCGGTCTCGACCGTCAGTCCGTACCACGGGCCGTAGACGCTGCGCAGCCTTCTGTCCACATTGGCCAGTCCGACGCCGCCGTCGTCGCCGCGCCCGGCCAGGATCGCCGCCGCGCGTGCGGGGTCCATGCCGACACCGTCGTCCTCGACGCTGATCACGCAGTCGTTCCCTTCCGCCATTCCCTGAACCTGGATGAACCCCGCCTCGGCGCGTGGCTCGATCCCGTGCCGGATCGCGTTCTCCACCAGCGGTTCCAGCACGAGGTACGGCACGGCGACGGCCAGCACCTCCGGCGCGACGCGCACCTGCACCCGCAGCCGTTCGCCGAGCACGGCGCGCTGCAACGCCAGGTACGTCTCGATGGCGCGGAACTCTTCGGCGACCATCGTGTACTCGCCGTGCCTGGCGAGGCTGTAGCGCGTGTACTCGGCGAAGTCGAGCATCAGGTCGCGGGCGCGATCCGGGTCGGAGCGGACCAGCGAGGAGATCACGGTGAGCGCGTTGTAGACGAAATGCGGTGAGATCTCGGCCCGCAGCGCGCGCAGTTCGGCCTCCGCGGCCTGCTCGGCGGAGGCTTCCAGCCTGCCGCGTTCGAGCGCGTGGACGACGAGCTCGGCGGCCTGCCGGGCGAGGGCGTTCTTGCCATCGGCGACCAGGAGGACGCCGGCCAGTTCGTCGTGGACGTGGAGCGGCAGCGCCAATAGCCCGGGCTCGGACACCGGCGTCTCGGAGTGGAGGACCTCGTCGAGCGCCGCGATCACGACGTCGTCGGCGGCCGGTCTGCCCGACCAGATCAGCGAGCCGGAGAGGTCGGTCAACCCGAGGCCGGGGACGCCGAACAGCCGCCGGAGGCCGTGCGCCGCGTGGCGGGCGCGGGGCCCGGCCAGGCCGTCCATGAGATCGTCGGAGACACGCTGGGCGGCGGCGAGCACCGGCACCGGATCCGCGCTCGCGGCGGGACGCCAGGGCAGACGGGTGGTCATCCGGCCTCCTCCGCGACGTCGGGGCCTAGATCCTAACGTCGCTGCGTGGATTCGGCGGTTACGCTCCGGGCATGGTCACTGGGGATGCGGTGGTGCTCCGGCTGGACGTCGTGATGCGCCGGTTCGCGTGGGCGGGGTTCGTGGTGTTCGGCGGGGGCGGCCTGGTGGCCGTCGTTCGGGCGTTGTTCTCCGGCTCGGTTTCCGGGGTGGTGTTCGGCCTGCTCAGCGTGGCCTTCGCCGGGCTGATCCTGCTCGCCCTGCGGCGCTCGGCGGGCTCGTTGGCGATTTCCGCCGCGGGGTTCGCGGTCCCGGGTGTGTTCGAGGTCCGGTGGATCGAAGTGACGCGGCTGCGGGTGTGGCGGGAGAAGCGCCGCGTGGGGCGGTGGATGCACTGGTGGCACTACCGGCTCGACTGGACCGGCTCGGGGCCCGAAGTGTTGCTTGAGGACGGCGAGTACGCGTACGCGCTGGGTCACCTTGGCGGTGGCGCCCGGCTGTACGCGGGTCTCACGCTCTTCGCACCCGCTGGGGTGGTCGAGTTCGCCGAGTGAGCGCCCCCCGAACGCTATGAAAGGTCCTTTCCTTGCGAAATTTGCAAGGAAAGGACCTTTCATTGCAGTACCGAGGCGCGTCAGCAGCTCTGCTTGTAGAAGTACTGAGCGTTCGCGTCCATGTTCGCCTTGGTGATGGAGTGCAGCGAAGCGGTCAGATTGCGCGTCACCGGCTTGCCCTCCAGTGCCGCGATGGCCTGCTGCACACCCTGCTGCCCGATGGCGGCCGGGTCCTGCGCGATGAGGCCCTGGTACTCGCCCTTCTTCAGGCCCTCGATCTCCGACGGCGAAGCGTCGAAGCCGATCAGGTTGACCGCGCCGATCTTGCCCGCGTTCCGCAGGCCGGTCGCGGCGCCCTCACCGGTGTTGAGGTTGGTCGCGAAGATGCCGATCAGGTCCGGGGTGGAGGCCAGCGCGGCGGTCACCTTGGACGCGGCCTGGTCGGGCTCGTTCTGGGTGAACTGCACGCCCGCCGACTTCAGGTTCGGGTGGTTCTTCAGCTCGTCCTCGAAACCCTTCGCGCGGGTGTTCGTGGTCGAGGTGCCCGCGATGGTGTCGAGAACCAGCACCGACCCGGTCTTGCCCGCGGCCAGCTCCGCCATGGTCTTCGCGGCGAGCTTGCCGCCCTCGGCGTTGTCCGAGGAGATCGACGACTCGGCCACACTGGTGTCCTTCAGCGCGGTGTCGACCTCGATGATCTTCGCGCCGCGGTTCTTGACCTGCTGGATCGGCGCGAGCATCGCCTGCGCGTCGGTCGGCGCGATGAGCAGGGCGGCGGGCGGGTTGGAGCCCAGCGCGTTGACCAGCTGGGTCTGCATGGCCGCGTCGAATTTCTGCGGGGCCTGCGTGGTGAGCTCGTAGCCCGCCTTCTTGGCCTCGGCCTCGGCGCCGCACTGCATCGAGATGTAGAACGGCTCGGCCTGCACGCCCGGGATGAGCGACAGCTTCTTGTTGTTGGTCTTGGCGCCGGAATCGCCCGACGGCGCCTCGCCGACGGTGCCACCGCCGCACGCGGTGAGCAGGAGGGCCGCGGAAACGGCGGCACCGGCGGCGAGCAGGGTCTTCTTCATGGGGAATGCACCTCTTTGTGCGTAGGGAGAACTAACGAGAGTTGCGGCGACGACGGCGCCGCTGGTCGAACCAGACCGCGGCGATCAGCACCGCGCCGACCGCGATCATCTGCCAGAAGTCCTGGACCTGCGTGATGTTGAAGCCCTTCTTCAGCACGGCAGGGATGAACACGCCGATCACCGTGCCCAGCACCGAACCGACACCGCCGAAGAGGCTCGTCCCGCCCATCACCGTGGCGGCGATGGCGTTGAGGTTGTCGGTGGTGTGCGCCGAAATGGTCGTCGACGCGTAGTACGCCAGCGAGAGGAAACCGGCGACACCGGCGAGGAAACCGGTGAGCGTGTACACCTTCAGCAGGTGCGCGGTCACCCCGATGCCCGCTCGGCGCGCGCCCTCGGCGTTGGAGCCGACGGCGTAGGTGTAGCGGCCGAATTTGGTGGTGTGCAACAGCCAGGCGCCGATCAGCGTGATGACCACGGCCACCAGCACCAGATTCGGCACGCCGCCGAACGACGTCCCGTAGCCGAGCGTCTTGTTGAGCTCGGTCGGGACGCTGCGCACGTCGGACCCGTTGTTCAGCAGGTACGCGGCGCCGAGCGCGGCACCCATCGTGCCGAGCGTGACGATCAGCGGCGGGATGTTCGCCACCGCGATCAGGAACCCGTTGATGAGCCCCCAGATCGTCCCCGCGACGACGGCCGCCACGAGTCCGGCGGTGATGACGCCCCATCCGGCCTTCGTCGCGTCGCCGTCCGGGCTGAGCGCCTCCATCGTCTTGCCCGCCACCATGCCCGCGAAGATCAGCACCGAACCGACCGAGAGGTCGATACCGGAGGTGATGATCACGAACGTCATGCCGACCGAGAGCACCAGCAGCACCGAGGTCTCGATGAGCAGGGTCTGGAAGGTGAACAGCGTCGCGAACTCGGCGGGCGCGATCGCGGTGAACACGATGATCAGCGCCAGCAGCACCAGCGCGATCCAGAACGTGTTCGCCCCGATCAACCGCTGACCGATCGATCGTTTGCCGAAACCACCGTCCACCGAGGTCTGGATCTCGGGGCCGTTCTTCGTCGGAGTGGACACGGTCACGCCGCCTCCTCTTGTACGAGGGCGCCCGTCATCGCGGCGACCAGGTCTTCCAGTTTCGTGTCGGCGCCGGTGAACCGGGCGACGCGTTTGCCGAGCCGCAGCACCTCGACGCGGTCGGCCACCGACAGCACCTCGGGCATGTTGTGGCTGATCAGCACGACGGCGATGCCCTTGTCCCGCACCTTCTTGATCACGTCGAGCACGCGTTCGCGCTGCACGACGCCGAGCGCGGCCGTCGGCTCGTCCATGAACACGACCTTCGACGCCCAGACGACCGACCGCGCGACGGCGACACTTTGCCGCTGCCCGCCCGAAAGCGAGCCGATCGGGACGTCGGTGCTCTGCAGGGTCACGCCGAGCCGCTGGAACTCCTCGACGGCCTGGCGCTTCATCTCCTTCTTGTCCAGCATCCCGAGCTTGCCGAGGATCCCCTTGCGGTGGATCTCCCTGCCCAGGAACAGGTTCGCGGCCGGGTCGAGTTCCGGTGCGACCGCGAGGTCCTGGTACACCGTCTCGATCCCCATCCGCCGTGCCGTGGTGGGGGAGTCCAGCACCACTTCGGCACCGTCGAGCAGGATGCTGCCCGACGTCGGCTGTTCCGCGCCGGACAGACATTTGACCAAAGTGGACTTCCCGGCGCCGTTGTCGCCGATCAGCGCGGTGACCTCACCGGCCCGCGCCTGGAACGACGCGCCGCGCAGCGCCTCCACCGAGCCGTAGCGTTTGACCAGGTTCTGTGCGTCGAGCAGGAGTTCGCTCACGATCGCTCCCTCTTCTCGGGTGCGGGCGGACGGCAGCGGATGACGGTGACCTCCCCCTCCACAGTGGACTGTCCGGCGTCGTGCGGGACCACGTACGTCTCGCCCTTGCGCAGCAAGTATTCGCCGCCGTGTTCGGTGCGGAGCGTGCCCGAACCGTCCATGACGACCAGCACCGCGAACGACGGATCGAGTGACAACGTTGTCGACCTACCGGAAACGGCGGGACGGAGCTGGTCGGCGCGGAAGAACGCGTCACTGCCGTCGGCGAGGAGGTCCACAGTGGACGCTTCGTCGGCTGCGGTGCGCTTGACGATCGAGCCGAGCCGTTCTTCGTCCCAGCCGGAGGTGTCCAGGGTTTCGATGGCGCTCTCGAAGCCGATCCCGAGGTGCGCCTTCTCCGGGTTCGCCAGGAAGTCCCGCCATTCCAGGGTCAGCGAGAAGTCGGTCGGCTGCTGGAGCTCGACGACGAAGACGCCTTCGCCGATCGCGTGCGGCAGGCCCGCCGGGATGTACACCGTGTCGCCGGGCGTCACCGCGACGCTGTTCAGCGCTCCGAGCATGGCGGGCGCGTCCTGGGTGCGGGCCCATTCGTTGACCGTCGCCTTGTCGACGGTCTCCTTGAACCCCGGGTAGACGCGCGGGTCGTCGCCGTAGGTGCCGACCACGATCCACGCCTCGGTCTTGCCGAAGTGCGAGTCGAAGTGCCGCCTCGCGAACGAGTCGGACGGGTGGAAGTGCACCGGCAGGCGCTGGCCCGCGTCGAGCAGCTTCACCAGCAGGCCGGTCGAATCGCCGAGCGCCTCGACGTGCTTGGCGCCGAGCCACGCGGACGGGTTCTCACGGACGGCGTCGCGGAGCCAGACCCCGCTGGGCAGCTTGGTCAGGCCGTTGGTCTCCTGGCCGAACATCGTGGTGGCCGAGCCGACCCAGTCTTCGGGGCCGAATTTCGACTCCGAGGGGGCGCCCCGCAACGCGGCGATGGCGTCGCCGCCGCGGTAGAACTGCGGCGGCTGGTTCGCCGGCAGGCGGATCGGTTCGAGGTGGCCGCTCATGAAGGGGCGACCTCCCCGGAACCGCGGGCTACGAGGTGCACGGGCAGAACTACCTTTCTCGGTGCGGATTGATCTCCCTGGACCCGGGCGAACAGCAGGTCCGCGGCCGCCCGGCCCAACGCGCTCACGTCGTGCGCGATCACGGAGACCGGCGGATCCAGCAGATCCGCCAGTTCGAAGTCGTCGAAGCTGATCATCGCGGGACGCCGCTCCGCGTGCGCCAGCGCGCGCAGCAGGTGGACGGCGACCCGGTTGTTGCCCGCGATCACGGCGGTGGCCGGATTCGGCCCGGTGAGCAGCCGCCGTACGGCGTCGCCGACGCTCTCGGCGGTCGGCGTACGCATCACGACAAGGTGCTCGTCGTAGGGGATCCCGTTGCGGACACAGCCTTCGCGGAAGCCGCGCAGCCGTTCGCCCGCGGTGAAGATGTCCGGGCTGTCGGCGAGGAACGCGATCCGGCGGTGGCCGTGTTTCGCGAGGTGGGCGACCGCTTCGACGGTGCCGCCGATGTTGTCGACCAGCACCGTGTCGGCCACTATGTCGCCGGCGGGCCGGTCGAGGAACACCACGGGCGTGCCCGCGCGCATCTCGGGGACCAGGTAGCCGTGCTGCATCCCGGCCGGGACGACGAGGATGCCGTCGACGCGACGGGAGCAGAACTCCAGGACCAGTTCGCGTTCGCGGTCGGAGTTCTCCTCCGACGAACCGGTCAGTACCTGGCGGCCGAACGAGGTCGCGATACGTTCGACGGCCCGGTTGAGCTCGGAGTAGAAGGGGTTTCCGACATCCTCGACGATCAGGCCGATCGTCCCGGTCGTCGAGCCGCGCCGCAGGTTCCGCGCGCCGAGATTGCGCCGGAACCCGAGCTGCTCGATCGCCGCCATGACGCGCTCCGCGGTGTCCGGATGGACGGCGGGCTCGTCGTTCACCACTCGCGAGACGGTTTTGATGCTCACGCCCGCGAGCCGGGCCACGTCACTCATCGTGGCCCGTCGGCCGGTAGTGCGGTGGCCGTTGTCCGGTCCGCTGGAAGACAACGTTGTCATAGTGGCGGGAATTGAACGCCAGCGGCGCGGTGATGTCAATGCCCGGTTCGTCCTGGAGGCGCCTTCCGAAGTCGAACCGTTACGCGGGCCGGGGCTTCGTGCCCCGCTGTGGCAGGGTCTTGTCCGATCGAGGGGAGTGCGGAATGCCGTATGTCGAAGCGTCGGTGCGCAGCAGGCAGTTCGTCGCCGCCGCCCGCGAAGTGATGCAGCGCGACGGCGTCGCCGCGACGACCTTGCGGGCGGTCGCGGCCGAAGCCGACGTCCCGCTCGGCACGTTGCAGTACGTCTTCTCCAGCAAGGAAGCGCTGCTGCGGGCCGTGATCGAGGACGTGGTCGAGGAGATCTCGACCGTGCTGACCGGGACGGTCGAACTCGACCGGGGGCTGGCGCACGCGATCCGCCAGGGGCTGACGAGCTTCTGGTCCGAGCTGGTCGCCGATCACGTCAAGCTGCAGCTGATGCAGGGCGAACTGCTCCATTACGCGCTCCGCAAGCCGGGGCAGGAAAGCATGGCGAGCTGGCAGTACCGGCGCTACGTCACGGTGCTGACCGACTGGTGCCGGGAGGCGGCCGTCAACGCGGGCGAGCAGTGCGCGCTGCCCTACGAGCGGCTCGCCAGGGTCATGCTCGCCGGCGTCGACGGGCTCATCGTGCAGTACGTCTGCGAACCCGACGAAGAGCGTGCTCGCGCCGACCTCGAAACCGTCATCGGGATGCTCATCGCCTCGGCGGACATCCGGCCTGTCTGAGGTCTGACCGGCATCGTTGCGGGTCGCCGTAAGCTGCTTTAAGGTCAAGTCATACGACTGACTGAATTGCGGAGGTTGACAAATGGACACGACTGTCGTGGTCATCGGTGCCGGTTTGTCGGGGCTGGTGGCGGCACGCGCTCTGCACCGGCGAGGCGTCGAAGTCGTCGTACTGGAGGCCGCGGGCCGGATCGGCGGACGGGTCCTTGGCGAGACGACCGTACTGGGTTCCCGGCTCGACCTCGGCGGGCAGTGGATCGGGGCCGACCATCACCGGGTCAGGGCGCTGGCGGCCGAATTCGGCGCCACCGAGTTCCCCATGCGCACCGGAACGCTTCCCGGGTTGATCGAGGCGGGCAAGCGGGTGCCGCCCTGGTCGCCCGCTCTGCTGCCCGCCGGTCTCGCGCTTGCCGCGGCGGGCGTGCTGGCCCGGACGGGCACGCCGAAGCGGTGGAACCGCACGACGCTGGGATCGGTGCTGCGCGCGGTGCCGGGCCGCCGGGCCCGCGGGTTGCTGGAGGCGGTGGCCGCGGTGTCGTGGACCGCCGACCTCGACCGGTTCTCCGTCGAAGCGATGACCAGGATGATCCGCGCGCAGGGCGGATTGCGGACCATGCTGTCGACGGCAGGCGGGGCGCAGGAGGCCTTGCTCGCCGAGAGCATGGGGGCGCTCGTCGACGGTCTCGCCGCCGAACTCGGCTCACGGGTGCGGACCGGGGCGGCGGTCACCTCGATCGACCGTGACGTCGACGGGGTCACCGTGCGGACCGGGACGGACACCCTGCGGGCAGCGAAGGTCGTCATCGCCGTGCCACCGCCGGTCGCCGCCCGGATCGCGCACGAGCCCACGCTTCCGCGACAGCGGCTCGATCTGGAAAAGAACTCGTACATGGGGACGGTGCACAAGGCGATCGCCGTCTACGAGCGGCCGTTCTGGCGGGAGCGCTCGAACGGGGAGTTCCTCGTCCTGGACGGTGTCGGACACACGGTGTTCGACACGACCGCCCCCGGCGGGCCCGGACACCTGTGCGTGCTGGTCGGCGGACCCCGGGCGCGGCGGCTCGACGAACTGGACACCGCTGCCCGCCGTGACGCGCTGCTCGGGCCGCTGGTCCCGCATCTCGGCTCCGCCGTGCTCGAACCCGTGGGCTGGCACGAAAAGGCGTGGCATCTCGACGAGCACGTCGGTGGTGGTTACACCGCGCTTCCCGTGCCGGGCACGACCGAAGGTTTCCCGCCGCTTCCGTCGGCTCCGGCCGGGCATGTGCACTGGGCGGGTTCGGAAACCGCCCGCGAGCACCCCGGTTACCTCGACGGCGCCATCGAGGCCGGCGAACGCGCGGCGCGAGAGGTGGCCGAAGCGCTCAGGTGAGCTTGTCCCGAAATGGACAGGGTTTGGCGGCCCTCTTGACCAACTGGTCTGTTCTTGTCGAAGGTGAACAGGCAGCGACAACGTTGTCAGGAGGCGGCCTTTCCCATGCCCGCACGTACTTCGATCCGCGTCGCCGGATTGCTCACCGCGCTCGTCGTCCCCGCCGGGCTGGTCACGCCCGCCGCGGCGGCGGCGCCCGGTGGCGACTCCGTGGACGCGGTCAACACCTTCATCGGCACCAAGGACGACGGCAACACCTTCCCCGGCGCTTCGGCGCCTTTCGGGATGACGCAGGTCAGCCCGATTTCCTCGCATTACGCCGGCTACCGCTACGACGACACCGCGATCCGCGGCTTCGGGCATTTCTTCCTGTCCGGCGCGGGCTGCTGGGAACAGGGCGGTCTCGTGTCGACCCTGCCCACCACCGGCGCGGTCGGGCCCGGCGCGGCGTTCGACACCACGAAACCCGAGACGTTCGACCACAGGAAGTACGCCTCGCCGTACACGCACGAGGGCGAGGTCGGGAAGCCCGGCTACTACAAGGTGCGGCTCACCGGCTACGGCGGCGTCGACGCGGAGACCACCGCGACCACGCGGACCGGCGTCGAGCGGTACACCTTCGCGAAGTCCGGCGACGCGAACGTCTTCGTCAACGTCGGGCAGGCCAACGACAAGGAACCCGTGACGGCGAGCCAGATCCGCGTCGTCGGCGATCGGACGGTCGAGGGCATGGTGGAGTCGCAGGCGTTCTGCGGCGGTAAACCGTACAAGACCTGGTTCACCACGACGTTCGACAAGCCGTTCAAGTCCTTCGGTACCTGGTCGCCGACGGGCGGTACCCCGGGCTCGAAGGAGTCCGCCGGTGGTGAAGGGCTGCGTGGCGCGTGGCTGACCTTCGGCGGCGGGCAGGTCACCGCGACGACGGCGATCTCCCATGTGGACGCTTCCGGCGCGAAGCTCAACCTGGCCTCGGAGAAGGGGCGTTCGTTCGACGCGGTCCGGGACGGCGCACAGCGCGCCTGGCGCAAGGAACTGTCCTCAGTGGACATCAAGGGCGGTACGAAGGACGACCGCACGGTGTTCTACACCTCGCTGTACCACGCGCTCCTGCAGCCGTTGACCGGCAACGACGCCGACGGCCGTTACCGTGGGTTCGACGACAAGATCCACCGCGCGCTGGGCTGGACGTACTACGAGTTCTTCTCGCTGTGGGACACCTACCGCACGCAGAACCAGTTGCTCGCGCTTTTGCGGCCGGCGCGCGCGAAGGACGTCGCGAAATCCGTGCTCGCCATCCACGACCAGGGCGGCTGGTTGCCGCGCTGGGCGTACGCGAACCAGGAGACGAACACGATGACCGGCGATCCGGTCACCCCGTTCCTGGTCGACCTGTGGCGGTTCGGTGCGCTGTCCGGCCAGGAATTCAAGGCCTACCAGGCGCTTCTGCAGAACTCGCGGGAGATCCCGCCCGCGTCGTCGCCGTTCCAGGGCCGCTCGGGGAACGCGAGCTACCAGAAGGACGGGTTCGTCCAGTACGACAAGGACTTCCCGAAGAAGGGTCAGGACACCGACCCGAACCACGGCGCTTCGGCCACGCTGGAATACGCGCTCGCGGACTGCTCGCTGTCGATCATGGCCGCCGGTCTCGGCAAGCAGGAAGACGCGAAGGCCTTGGCGGAGAAGGGGCGCAGCTATCGCACACTGTGGGACTCCTCGGTGACCGACCGCGGCTTCACGGGGTTCTACCGGCCCAAAGTCGAGGGCGGCGAATGGTTCAGCCCGGCGGGCAAGCCGTTCGACCCGCAAAGCCAGGACGGCTTCCACGAGGGCACGTCGTGGCAGTACCAGTGGCTGACCCAGCAGGACGTCCCCGGACTCGTCGAGCGCATGGGCGGCAAGGAGAACGTCGGCGAGCGGCTCGACGACTTCTTCGCCTACGGGGATCTGGTCAAGGACCCGGCGAAGACCGTGCGCGAGGAATGGGTCGTCGGCCCGTACAACTACTACAACCAGTTCCGCTACAACCCGAACAACGAGCCGGATCTGCACTCGCCCTGGATGTACACGCTGACCGGGCAGCCGTGGAAGACCTCGGCTGTCGTTCGCGCCGCGCACACGCTGTTCACCAACGCGCCCAACGGTGTCACCGGCAACGACGACCTCGGGACCATGTCCGCGTGGTACGTCTTCAGCGCGTTGGGGCTGTATCCGGCGGTGCCGGGCACCGGGCAGTTCGTGCTCAACGCGCCGCGGTTCGAGAAGTCCTTGGTGCGTCTGGAGAACGGCCGTGACATCACCATCAAGGCCGACGGCGCCGACGGGTCGAAGCTCCAGTACGTCCAAGGACTGGGAGCCGGTTCGCAGCGGGCGTATGTCGGGTTGGAACAGTTGACGCGAGGGACCACTTTGGACTTCAAGCTCACGGACGACCCGTCGAAGGCGACGTGGGCGACCGGTCCCGAAGGTGCCCCGGAATCGCCCTGCGCCGGGTGATCCGAGTGGTTTAGACCGGTTCGTACCGGGGGTCGTGAGGAGCATCACGGCCCCCGGTGTTCCGGTGAGCGTCGTCACGCCTCACACTGGTATTACCACGTCCGACAGCGCTGTTGACGTTCTTGGCGAGTCCGCCTTGGACAGTGCTCGTCGGACGTAGTCATTTAGACACACACAGTGGTGAGACCCCACAGGAGGAGAAAGTGTCCAGCAAGGCCGCTCTAGTATTCCGCGTGGCCGCGGTAGCCGAAGCCCTTTCGTGGGCCGGGCTGCTGGTCGGGATGTTCCTCAAGTACGGCGTCAAGCTCGGCGAGGGCGGCGTTCCCGTCCTCGGCATGGTGCACGGCGTCGTGTTCGTCCTCTACGTGCTGGTCTCCCTGTCCGTGGCGAAGCCGCTCGGCTGGCGCCCGAAGACCCTGATCCTCGCGCTGCTCTCCAGCATCCCGCCGCTGTTCACCTGGCTGTTCGAGTCCTGGGCGCTGCGCAACGGCAAGCTGGACGGCCCGCAGCGGCTCTCGCACGGTGGGGTCGGCCTGTTCGCCAAGACCCCGGAAACCGCCGCCGCCTGATCTTCTTTTAAGCGCGTGAAGGCCCCCTTCCCTCGGCTCAGCCGAGGGAAGGGGGCCTTCACGCGCTATTCGGTGAAGTCGCCGGTGGCCTTGCGGACCTTGGTGAGCAGGTCGGTCAGCTGCTCGGTCTGCTTGCCGGTGAGCCCGGTCAGCCCGAAGTCGATTTCGGTGACCGCCTTCGTGGCCTCTTCGCGGCGTGCGCGGCCTTCGCCGGTGATCTCGACCAGCGTGGTCCGGCGGTCGGTCGGATGCGGCACGCGCTTGACCAGGCCGTCCTTCTCCAGCCTGTCGACGATGTTGGTGACGCTCGTCGGATGCAGTTGCAGCCGCTCGCCCATCACGCGCATCGGCAGCCGGGACGCGCGGGCGAAGGTCAGCAGGACGAGCGCCTCGTACCGGGCGAAGGTCAGCCCGTGCGGTTTGAGCGCACCGTCCACCGCGGACTGGATGATCTGTTGCACGCGCATGATCCCGGTCACCGCGGCCATGGTCTCGGACGGCCCGATACGGGCCTCCCACAGCTGCGCCGCGCGGGCGATCGGGTCGAACGGCAACGGACGGCTCATGGCGCTCGAAGTTACCAGCGGGTACCCGTGCCACGCCGCACCACCGGGTGTTATGCGTGGGAAAAGCGTCTGAACGAGGAGCAGAACATGATCGTGGCCTTCAGTGTCAGCCCGTCCGCGGCCGAGGAAGACGGCGGGGTCAGCGAAGCGGTCGCCCGTGCGGTGAAAGTGGTGCGGGAGTCCGGCCTGCCGAATTCGACCAACGCCATGTTCACGAACATCGAGGGTTCGTGGGACGAAGTGATGGACGTCGTCAAGCGGGCCGTCGAGGCGGCGGGCGAGGGTTCGTCGCGGGTCGGGCTGGTGCTCAAGGCCGACATCCGGCCGGGTTACGAAGGCCAGCTGACCGCGAAGGTGGAGCGCGTCGAGAAGCACCTGAGCGAATGAGTCAGGGGAGTGGCGGGGTGAACGAGACCAGCCACAGCCTGTCCTTGACCGTGATGGCCACCGGATAGCCGAAAGAACTGCCGTCGCCCAATTTTCCGCTGACGGTCGCCGAAGTCGGCGCGAGATCGTCCGGGGCGAACTTCACCGTGACGTCGTGGGCGCCACGGTCGGCCAGCGCGTCGATATAGGACTTCGCGAAGTCGCCCGCCGAAGCGGGCGGATAGTCGATGAGTTCGGAGAGGGCCTCGACGTCGTGTTCGTTGAGCGCGGCGGTGAGGGCCTCCCGGAGTTGCCCGGGACTGGCGACACCGGGGTCGGGTTGATGGGCGATCAGGACCGTGATGACGCTCACCCACGTGATGGCGATGGCGATCGCGACTGCCACCGTGGCCGTCCTGCGTGTCGGAATGTCGATCACCCCCTCGTGGCGAGCCTGCCGGAACGTGACCGTCCTGCCAAGCGGGTAGCCGGGGGCATGCGGTGAAACGCTCGGGGATGCGTGCCAGGATGGAACCGTGACACACCCACGCGGATCAGCATCGAAGACGGCGGCCCTCTCCGCCGCGCTTTCCGGCGCGGTCGACCTTTCCGCGCTCAAGGCGCGTGCCGAGGCGCCCCAGAAACAGCCTCCTGCCCCACCTCGCCCGACAGACGGTGCCACCCCCGCCGTGGGTGGCGCCGTGATCGACGTCACCGAGGCGACGTTCCAGGCCGAGGTCGTCGAGCGCTCCCTGCAGCAGCTGGTGGTCGTCGACCTGTGGGCCGAATGGTGCGGCCCGTGCAAGCAGCTCAGCCCGGTGCTGGAGCGCCTCGCCGCCGAGTCCGGTGGTGCCTGGGTGCTCGCGAAGGTGGACGTCGACGCCAACCCGCGCATCGCGCAGCTCTTCGGCGCGCAGTCCATCCCGACGGTCATCGCCATCGGCGGCGGCCAGCCGGTCGACGCGTTCTCGGGCGCGCTGCCCGAACCCGAGATCCGCAAGTGGCTCGGCTCGCTGCTCGACGCGCTGCGCGACCGGCTGCCGGGCATCAAGGCCGCCGAGCAGAACGGCGGCGGTGTCGAGGTGCCGGAGGATCCGCGGTTCACCGAGGCCGAAGAGGCCTTCGAACGCGGTGACTTCGCCGCGGCGCAGGCGGCCTACGAGCGCATCCTCGACGTCGAGCCCGCGAACGAGGAGGCCAAGACCGCGCTCGCGCAGGTCAAGTTCACCGCCCGCGCCGAGGCCGCGGGCCCGGACGCGGTCGCGAAGGCCGACGCCGACCCGGCCGACCTCGACGCCCAGCTCGCCGCCGCCGACCTCGAAGTAGCGGGGCAGCAGCCCGAGGCGGGCTTCGCGCGGCTGATCGCCGTCGTGCGGCGTACCGCGGGCGACGAGCGCAACAAGGTCCGGGAGCACCTGGTAGCGCTGTTCGACCTGTTCGACTCGGCGGACGAGCGCGTCATGAAGGCGCGGCGGGATCTGGCGAGCGCGCTCTACTGAGGTTTCTTTCGGTACATGAAGGCCCCCTTCCTTGCGCCAGGCGCAAGGAAGGGGGCCTTCATGTACCCGGGGGCGTCCAGCCCGTGCGCTCCCGAGCCAGGTTTCGCCCCCGCCCGAACGCCATGAAAGGTCCTTTCCTTGCAAAATTTGCAAGGAAAGGACCTTTCATGGCACTTCAGGGAGCGGTGACCGGACCGATCAGCCGTACTGGGTCGAGCAGACCGACGAGCTCTCCAGGTAGCCCTTCCGCAGTGCCTCGATCCGCTCGAAACCGTTGTCCACGCGCTTGCCGTTGACGTCGGCCGAGACGAGGCTCTCCGGGCTCAGCAGGTCCGAAATGGCCTCGTCGAGGTCGCCGGAGGAAAGCCGCAGCGTCGCGCCGGGTACGGTGCTGGCCTTCGCCCACGCGCCGACCAGGCAGGCGGTGCGCAGCCCCGCGTTCGCGTTGTCGATCGACGCGCCGACACCCTTCTGGATGCCCATCGCGTACCGGGACGCGATTTCCGAGAACGCGGCGAAGTCGCCCTTGCCCTCGCTGTGCCCGCTTTCCCATTCCGCCTGCTGGTCGACCGGCTGGGCGAGTTCGCGCAGCTTGGCCATGTCGATGCTGACGGTGTTGTTCGACGGGCAGTACGACGCGGGCGGGGTGCTCGGGCCGCCGGGGCAGCTGCCGTTGCCGTCCTCGGTGATCTCCGGGCCAGGGACGCCGGCGCCCTCGAAGGCCTTGTCCAGGCTCTTCTTGAGGATCCCGACGACCTCGGCATTGAACTTCGAGTCGCCCTTGCCCTTGTCACCCTTGTCGAACGGGCGCTCGGTGATCCGCGCCTTGATGTTCTCCTCGTTCATCGCCGCGCATTCCTTCGGGCCCTTCTCGAACCCGACCTGGAACGCGTACGTGCGGTCGAACGCCGTGCCGTGCGCGCCCTGTTTGGTCGCGCTGGTGCCAGCCTGGTCGCGGATCAGGAACAGCGACGCCATGACCTGGTTGAGGCCCTCGGATGTGGAGACGCGGTAGAACTTGCTCTTGTCCTCGGCGACCCAGCGGAAGTAGCCGCCGGCGAAGCAGTCGGCCTGCTGCTCCTTGACGATCGACGGGGTGTTCTTCTTGATGCTGGCCTTCTCGCCGAGCCGGTACTGCACGGCGTGCCCGAGTTCGTGCGCGAGTACGACGGCGCCCGCCATCTTCCCGAACCGTTCGCGCAGCATGGGCAGCAGCACGCCGCGGTCCCACGCCACCAGGTCACCCGGCGGGCAGTAGAACGCGTTGACGAGCTTCTTGACGCTCCCGCATTCGGTCTCTTCGTTGTCGGTCTTCGCGCTGTAGGACAGCAGTGACTTCAGCGGCTCGTACGGCTGCCCGAAGTCGCGCGGCATGACCTCGGTCCAGTAGGCCTGCGCGTCGGCGATCGCGGCGATGGCGAGCTGGTCGTCTTCGGAGCCGTCCTCGTTGCGGACCTGCAGGTCCGGCTTGGGCGCGTTCGGCTTCAGCCCGCTCTCGAAATGCGTGACCGGCAGACCGGCGATGTCACCGGCGCCCGGCTGGCTGCCCTGCTGGCCGGTCGAGCCTCCCTTGTCGCTGCAAGCGCTCAGCCCGAGGGCCAGCACCGTCACGACCGCGATCAGAGCCGGGCGGCGTATACCCCGCGCTCCCCCTTGGATCATGTTCACTCGCTTGTCGTCAGGGCCCCGACCGGGCCGCGTACTCCGGCAAGCAGGGACCCTACCCAGCGCTTATGGCCCGCGTGCAGGTAATCCCCGAAGTGGGTCTTGAGCGGGGGAGGGGCGCTGCCGATATGGTCGCTCCTCATGAGAGCAGTCCGCCGGTTCACCGTCCGCGCGAGCCTGCCGGAGTCGCTCTCCGGCCTCGGTGACCTCGCCACGAATCTGCGCTGGACCTGGCACCCGCCCACGCGCGACCTGTTCGCGTCGATGGACGCGGAGCTGTTCAACCGCGTCCGCGACCCACTGCGGATGCTCACCGCCCTGCCACCGGCCCGGCTCGACGAACTCGCCGTCGACGACGCCTTCCTCGCCCACGCGCGCGAGGCGGTCGCCGATCTGGACCGCTATCTCGCCGAGCCGCGCTGGTACCAGAAGCAGGACGACGCCGACCTCCCGCCCGCCGTCGCGTACTTCTCCATGGAGTTCGGGGTCACCGAGGCGTTGCCGAACTACTCCGGCGGCCTCGGCGTGCTCGCCGGGGACCACCTCAAGGCGGCGTCGGACCTCGGCGTGCCGATGGTCGGTGTCGGGCTGCTCTACCGCGCCGGGTACTTCCGGCAGGCGCTGTCGCTCGACGGCTGGCAGGTCGAGCACTACCCGGTGATCGATCCGAACGCCTTCCCGCTGGAGCTCGTGACCGACGGCGGCAAGCCGGTGCTGGTCGACGTCGCGATGCCCGCCGGGCGCACACTGCACGCCCAGATCTGGAAGGCCCGCGTCGGCCGGATCCCGCTGCTGCTCCTGGACACCGACACCGAGGCCAACGACGAGGACCTGCGAGCGGTCACCGACCGGCTGTACGGCGGCGACGCCGATCATCGCATCCGCCAGGAGATCCTGGCCGGGATCGGCGGCTTCCGCGCGGTGCGGCGCTACTGCGAGCTGACCGGGCATCCGCAGCCGAAGGTGTTCCACACCAACGAAGGCCACGCCGGATTCCTCGGGCTGGAACGCGCCCGCGAGATCATCCAGGCCGACGGGCTGGCGTTCGACGAGGCGCTGCCCGCCGTCCGCGCCGGCACCGTGTTCACCACGCACACCCCGGTGAGCGCCGGGATCGACCGGTTCCCTGTCGACCTCGTCCAGCGGTACTTCACCGACGGCAGGCTGGTCCCGGACGTCGACCCGCGCCGCGTGCTCGCGCTCGGCGCGGAGGACAACCCCGGTCTGTTCAACATGGCGCACATGGGACTTCGGCTCGCCCAGCGCGCGAACGGCGTCTCCGCGCTGCACGGTCGCGTGTCGCGGCGGATGTTCTCGCGGCTGTGGCCCGGGTTCGACTTCGACGAGGTGCCGGTCTCGTCGGTCACCAACGGCGTCCACGGGCCGACCTGGGTGGCGCGCGAGCTGAGCGCGCTGCTCGGGCGCAACCACGAGGAGCTGGGTCTCGACGGCGGTCAGGGCAAGCCGCTGCGGGACGGCGTCACCGACGAGCAGCTGTGGGCGCTGCGACGGGAGCTGCGCGAGAAGCTCGTCGCGGAGGTGCGGCGCCGGGTGCGGGCCGCCTGGATGCAGCGTGGCGCGTCCGCGCTCGAACTCGGGTGGACCGACACGGTCTTCGACCCGGACGTGCTGACCGTCGGCTTCGCGCGCCGCGTGCCGACGTACAAACGGCTCACGCTGATGCTGCGCGACCCGGATCGCCTGCGCGCGCTGCTGCTGGACGAGCGGCGCCCGATCCAGCTCGTCGTCGCGGGCAAGTCGCATCCGGCCGACGAGGGCGGCAAGCAGCTGATCCAGCAGATCGTCAGGTTCGTCGACGATCCCGAGGTCCGGCGTCGCATCGTCTTCCTGCCGGACTACGACATGTCCATGGCGCGCTACCTCTACCGCGGCTGCGACGTCTGGCTGAACACGCCGGTGCGGCAGCTGGAGGCGTGCGGCACCTCGGGGATGAAGTCCGCGCTCAACGGCGGCCTCAACCTGTCCATCCGCGACGGCTGGTGGGACGAGTGCTACGACGGCAGCAACGGCTGGGCGATCCCGACCGCGGACGGCGTCACCGACCCGCTGCGCCGCGACGAACTGGAGGCCGCCGCGCTCTACGACTTGCTGGGCCACCAGATCGCGCCGCTGTTCTACGACCGCGGCGCCGATGGCGTTCCCGGCGGCTGGATGTCGATGGTGTGGCACACGCTGGAGACCCTCGGGCCGCGCGTGCAGGCTTCGCGGATGGTGCGTGAGTACGTCGAATCGGGGTATCTGCCCGCCTCGCGCATGGTCGCCGAAGCCACCGGCGACGGATACCGCGGCGCGCTGTCGCTGGCCGACTACCGGACCAAATTGGACGTCTCCTGGCCGCGGGTGCGGATCTTCGACACCGAACTGCTCGTCGAGGACTCCGCGCCGATGGTCACCGGGACCGAGGTGACCATCCGGGCGCGGATCGACCTCGCCGGACTCGAACCGTCCGAAGTGGACGTTCAGGCCGTCGTCGGGAAGGTGGGTGACGGGGACGAACTGAGTGACCCCGTCACCGTCCCGATGTCGGGTGACGGGATCGGCGCGTTCGCGGCGCGGCTGAAACTGCCGCATCCCGGCTCCATCGGTTACACCGTCCGTGTGCTGCCGAAACACCGTCTGCTGGCCACGCCGGCGGAACTGGCGCGGGTCGTCCACGCTTAGGCCGGTACCGAACAAAAGAAGCCGCCGATTCCTGATTTCCGCCGGACAATGCGGAACGGCCAGGTGAAATACACTTTGCCGGGCCCTTCCCGAACGGCGGAGGAATGGTGGCTTCGGCTAAGGAAACGAAAACATCGCGCAGAGCCAAGGACCGGCTGCACCATGTCCACTCCCGCGCCGGGATCCGGCAGGAGGGGCTGAGCCAAGCGCTGGGGCCGGAACTGCGGGGCATCTGGGGGATCGCCGAGGACGCCGAGCCCGGCCGGGTGCGCGAAATCGTTCTTCTGCGGCTGAACCGCGTTCTCGAGCGGTTCGCCGACCCGCTCATGCCCGAGATCGTCTGGACCGCCTACAACCTCGGCGTGGATCCGGTGCACGGCGGGGCGGGCATGGTCGGGCGGATCAGGACCATGGTCGGCCGTGGCCGGGTGCCGGTCTCCGAGCGGACCTGCACCCGGCGGTTCTACGACTTCCTGGGGAGCGTCAAGAACAGTCTCGACGGTTTCCAGGAGGACCTCACCGGCGAAGACTTCAGGCTCGCTTCGCGGTGGATCGCCGAGAACGTCCGCCCGGGACCGGAACAGCCCGGTGGCGCTCCGCGCGACCCCGTTCCCTCGGTCATGCGGATGTTCCTCGACGGCACGGTGTGCGGCCCGGCGGACGAAGCCGGCGCCCCGGTCCCGGCCCGGCTCGGCGCGCACGGCGACTGGCTCTGCGTCTTCACCGACGAGCGGTTGCTGGCCGAGTACCGCGCCGTCACCGGCATGGGCTGGGGCCGGATCCGGCACCGGACCGGCCGTGAGGTCGTGCTCGCGGCCGCCGGCCGTGCCGCGGCGACGGGCGTGCTGGTCAACCCCAGGCCGACGCGAGGCGCCGGGATCCACGCCGCGCTCCCGCTCTCCCCGGAGTCGGTCGCCAGGCTGGCGGTCCGCCGGTAGCGGTTCAGGGAACGGCGGGGGTGCCGCCCTCCCGGATCGGGAGACCCGCCGAACGCCAGGCCCGGAACCCGCCTTCGAGGTCGGTGGCACCCGGCAGGCCGAGCCGCTGCAGGTCGGCGGCGGCGAGGCTCGACGAGTACCCCTCGTTGCACACGACGATCACCGTCGAGTCCGGTTTCACCTCCGGCAGCCGCCATTCGCTGTCCGGCGCGAGCCGCCACTCGAGGTGGATCCGCTCGACGACTACCGAGCCGGGGATCTCGCCCTCTTCGGCCCGGTTGACATACGGGCGGATGTCCACGATCAGGGCACCGTCGCGTTGCAGCCGCAGCGCCCGCTCGGGCTCCGCCCGGTCCAGACCGGACCGGGCGGTGGCCAGCAGTGCGTCGATCGCGCTCATCGGCCCGGTATCGGGGTGAGCGAGGGGATCTCGGCGGGAACGTCGGCGAGCGTGGCGTATTCGCGCGTCGCGACCAGCGGCGGCGAGTAGGCGTGGACGCTGGCGGCGGGCTCGGTGCCGATGCCGGTCACCTGGTGCGCCCGCCCCGCGCCGAAGCCGATGCCTTCGCCCGCGACGTGGGTGCGGCGCCGGACCGGGCCGCCGGGGTAGCGGTACTCCTCGCCGATCTCGCCCTGCAGCACGGTGAACGAACCGGAAGCGCCGCCGTGGTCGTGCGGTTTGGTCTGCTGGCCGGGCAGCCACGACAGCAGCCACAGTTCGACGCCGTCGGTCAGCGCGAGCCGCGCCCACCAGCGGTGATCGGGGTCGAAACGCAGCAGGCCGCGCAGGCCCGAGGTCAGCTCGGTGGTGACCGTGGAGGTCAGCTCGGCCAGTTCGCGGGACGTCCAGAGCAGGCGATCGGGGTGCAGCAGTTCGGGGAGCAGCGGATCGGCCAGCTGCGGGTGGATCTCGAAATCCTGGCGGGGCGTGATGGACGTGGTCACGGAGAGGCTCCTCGTGAAGGTTCGCGGGCGCGGAAGCAGGGCCGAGCGCGGCGCGACACGGGGGTGCCGTCGGAAGAGCGGGGACTCAGCCGTGTCGCGCGGTGGTACACCCGCACGAGGCGACGAGGAGCAGGTCGATGGTCCGGCGGCGCCAGAAAGAGCCCCCGATGACGGGGAAGGCGGCGGACACGGACCTGATCACGCCGTCGATGGTGCCACAGTGTCCCGCCAAGGGTCGCTTCGTCCCACTTCCTGGACCAGCCGCTTTCCACCGACCGGCGGCCCGGTGCACACACGCGCGCGAGTGCGGACACAATGGGCGCGTGAGCGAGCCGATCCAGCCCAGCGAACTTGACGACCTCGTGGTGAGGATGACCGGTGTCGGGGTCCGCCGAACAGGCAACGACCTCCTCGCCGACCTCGATTGGACCGTGGAACTGGACGAGCGCTGGGTGGTGCTCGGCCCGAACGGCGCGGGCAAGACCACCCTGCTCCGGCTGGCCGCGGCCGAACTCCACCCGACCACCGGAACGGTCGACCTGCTCGGCGACCGGATCGGCAAGGTCAACATCTTCGAGCTGCGCCCGCGGATCGGGTTCACCTCGGCCGCGATCGCCCAGCGTGTGCCGGGCGAGGAGCGCGTCGTCGACGTCGTGGTGAGCGCCGGTTACGCCGTCGTCGGCCGCTGGCGTGAGGAGTACGACAGCCTCGACACCGACCGCGCCATGGAGCTCCTGGGCGCCCTCGGCATCGCGCACCTGGCCGACCGCACCTTCGGCACACTGTCGGAAGGCGAGCGCAAGCGGACGCTGATCGCGCGTTCGCTGATGACCGACCCGGAAATGCTGCTGCTCGACGAGCCCGCCGCCGGGCTAGACCTCGGCGGCCGCGAGGACCTCGTCGCCCGCCTTTCGGAGCTGGCACTCGACCCCGAGGCCCCGGCCATGGTGCTCGTCACCCATCACGTGGAAGAAATCCCGCCGGGGTTCACCCACGCGCTGTTGCTGCGCGACGGCCGCGCGGTCGCTTCCGGACTCGTGGACGACGTCGTGACCAGCGACAACCTGTCCAAGACGTTCGATCAGGACCTCTTGCTCGAACGGTCCGGTGATCGCTTCTTCGCCCGTCGCCGCTGACGGGTCGTACTGACCGGTAGCCTGCAATCTGTCTTGGACGGTTAAGGAGGACGGCGTGGGAGAGTTCGTAAGTCTCGAGGTCGAAGGCGGGGTCGGCACGATCCGGCTGGACCGCCCGCCGGTCAACGCGCTGAACAACCAGGTGCAGGCCGAGCTGGCCGAAGCGGCCCGTGAGGCCTCCGAGCGCGACGACGTGCGCGCCGTGATCCTCTACGGCGGCGAGAAGACCTTCGCGGGTGGCGCGGACATCAAGGAGATGGCCGAGCGCACCTACCCGGAGATCGCGAAGTTCGGCGCGGCGCTGACGGCGTCGCTGGCCACCATCGCGAACATCCCGAAGCCGGTCGTCGCGGCCATCACCGGCTACGCGCTGGGCGGCGGGCTCGAACTCGCGCTGACCGCCGACCGCCGGATCGCCGGCGACAACGTCAAGGTCGGCCAGCCGGAGATCCAGCTCGGCGTCATCCCCGGCGCCGGCGGCACGCAGCGCCTGGCGCGGCTCATCGGCCCGAGCAAGACCAAGGACCTCGTGTTCACCGGCCGTTTCGTGAAGGCCGAGGAGGCCCTCGCGCTGGGCATCCTCGACGAGGTCGTGGCGCCGGACGACGTCTACGCCGCCGCGCACAAGTGGGCCTCGCAGTTCGCGAACGGCCCGGCCGTGGCGCTGCGCGCCGCGAAGGCCGCCATCGACGGTGGTCTCGACACCGACCTCGCGAGCGGTCTCAAGCTCGAATCCCACCTCTTCGCCGCGCTCTGGGCGACCGAGGACCAGCGCGACGGCATGAAGTCGTTCATCGAAAACGGTCCTGGCAAGGCCACCTTCGAGGGGAAGTAAGCGCGATGACGCAGGTGAACGATCCGGCGCCGAATCCGCACGCCACCGCCGAAGAGGTCAAGGCCGCCTTCGACGACCCTAAGCTCGCCAACGTGCTCTACCACGACTGGGAAGCCGGGACCTACGACGAGAAGTGGTCCATCTCCTACGACGAGCGCTGCATCTCCTACGCGACGGACGTGTTCAACGCCGTCGCAGGTGAAGACGGCCAGCCGTACCCGACCGCGATGGAACTGGGCAGCGGTACCGGTTTCTTCCTGCTCAACCTGATGCAGGGCGGGGTGATCAAGAAGGGTTCGGTCACCGACCTCTCGCCGGGCATGGTGCAGGTCGCGCTGCGCAACGCCGAGAACCTCGGCCTCGACGTCGACGGCCGGGTCGCCGACGCGGAGCGGATCCCGTACGAGGACAACAGTTTCGACCTCGTCGTCGGGCACGCCGTGCTGCACCACATCCCGGACGTCCGCGCGGCGTTCGCCGAGGTGCTGCGGGTGCTGAAGCCGGGCGGACGGTTCGTCTTCGCGGGCGAGCCGACCAAGGTCGGCGACTTCTACGCGCGCAAGCTCGGCCAGATCACGTGGTACCTCACCACCAACCTGACCAAGCTCCCGGTGCTGAACGGCTGGCGGCGTCCGCAGGAGGAACTCGACGAGTCCTCCCGCGCGGCCGCGCTGGAGGCCGTGGTCGACATCCACACCTTCGACCCGTCCGAACTGGAGTCGATGGCCCGCGGCGCGGGCGCGCAGGACGTCCGCGCGGTCACCGAGGAGTTCGCCGCGGCGCTCGCGGGCTGGCCGATCCGGACCTTCGAAGCCGCCGTGCCGCAGGAGAAGCTGACCTTGCGCTGGCGTCTGTTCGCGTACCGGCTGTGGCTGCGGCTGTCCGCTTTGGACAAGAAGCTGCTCGCCAAGGTGCTGCCGCGCGAGCTGTTCTACAACGTGATGATCACCGGTACCAAGCGATCGTAGGTTGCCGTACCACTTCACCCTCGACGACGTCGCCTTCCTGCGCTCCGGCGCGGGAAGCGCGGCGCTCGCCGAATGCTCGGCCCTCCCGCTGACCGACAAGACCCGTATCGCCGACGTCGCCGCCGTGCGCCGGATCGCCCCGGACCACGCGGCCGCGGTACTGGAAACGGTGGTGCTCCGGCGGAAGTCGTCGCCCAAACTGGACGCCGCGGGCTCGTGGCTCTTCACCGGCGACGCCCTCCAGCAGGCCAGCGCCACGCTGGTCGCCCGGCACCGGGCCGCGCGGCTCGCCGGTCGCGACGTCCACGACGTGACGTGTTCCGTCGGCGCGGACCTGATCGAGATCGCCCGCGTCGCCTCGAAGGCGCTCGGCTCGGATCTGGACGAGATCCGCCTGGAGATGGCGCGCCACAACGCTTCCGAAGCCGGGGTTTCGCCGGCGTTGCTCAGGGCCGACGCCTTGCGGCCGGTCAGCCGGGCATCGGTCGTCGTCGCCGATCCCGCCCGCCGTGACTCCGCCGGGCGCCGGGCGTGGAAGCCCGCCGATTTCCTGCCGCCGCTGGACGGACTGGTCGACGCCTATCCGGGACGCGAGCTTTCGGTCAAATGCGCGCCGGGCCTCGATTTCTCCATCGCGCCCTGGGCGGACGAGGTCGAACTGGTCTCTTTGGACGGCCAGGTCCGTGAGGCGTGCCTGTGGCGCGGAGTGGGCTCGACGGTGTCACGCCGGGCGACGGTGCTGCGTTCGGACGGTACACAGTGGACGGTCACCGACGCCGACCCCGACGAGATCCCCGCGTGTGAGCCGGGTGAATGGATCGTCGATCCCGACGGCGCGGTCGTCCGGGCCGGGCTCGTGCGGCATTACGCGGCGCGGCACGGTTTGTGGCAGCTCGACGAGCGTATCGCGTACCTGACGGGGGACACTCCTCCGCCGGGAATCCGGGCGTTCCGGGTATTCGAGCACGGACCGTACAGCGAGAAGAATCTTCGTGTATTACTGAAAAAACACGATATCGGTCGATTGGAGATCCTCGTCCGAGGTCTCGACATAGACCCGGATGCCTTGCGGCGCAAGCTGAAACCTCGCGGTGGTGAAGAAGCTACTTTGGTACTGACCAGAATCGGTCGTTCTGGAGTAGCGTTCCTTTGCCGCGCACAGCTGACGTGAGGAGCATTTCCATGAGCCGGTTCACCGGTCTGCTGAAACTGGCCGCCGCCGCGGCCGCCGGGGCCGTTCTCGCGGGCGGCGCCACCGCCGTCGCGAACACCGGCGACGCCACCGGGTGGCACGGTCGCGAGCCCGCCAACATCGGCCAGGTCAAGCTCGACGTGAAGGCCTACTACGGCGATGTCGTCGGCAGCGACGGCAAGCACCGGTACTCCGACGGCAGCCGGTTCGTCTCCGACACCCGGCGCCAGGTCGACGACGCCAAGCGCTACCTCACGCGGAGGCTGGACCGCGGCGTCGAGAACCCCGCCGTCGTGTTCGACGTCGACGACACCGCCGAGGTCACCTACGGCTGGGAAGCGGACAACGACTTCGGCTTCGACCCGGTGAAACAGCAGGAAGCGATCGACAAGGGCACGTTCGTCGCGAACAAGCCCGTACTGGAGCTGGCGAACTGGGCGGCGCAGCGCGGTGTGAAGATCTACTTCCTGACCGGGCGCAACGAGTTCCAAGGCCCGCAGTCGCTCAAGAACCTCGCGAACGAGGGCTACCCGGCGCCGGCGGGGGCGTTCTTCAAACCGAAGACCACCGCGCCGGACTATCTGCCGTGCGGGCTGACCTGCACCACCGTTCAGTACAAATCGGGCACGCGGAAGCATATCGCCTCGACCGGCGCGGCCATCCTCGCCAACTTCGGTGACCAGTTCAGCGACCTCGAAGGCGGTTACGCCGAGTTCCCGGTCAAACTGCCGAATCCGATGTACTACCTGCCTTGAGGGGAATATCCGCGCGGGCGGCGTCGCTGTGCCCGGTATGTCTGACAAGAAGGTGTTGAAGCCCAGCGCGGCCCACCCGATCACGGTGGAGCCGAACAAGGCGCGCGTGGTCGTCACGGTCGGCGGGAAGGTCGTGGCGGACAGCGCGAACGCGCTCACGCTGCGGGAGGCGAACTATCCGCCCGCGCACTACATCCCGCGTGCCGACGTCGACTTCGGCCTGCTGGAGCGGACGGACCACTCGACGTACTGCCCGTTCAAGGGCGACGCGTCGTACTACAGCGTCCGTACCGGTGACGGCGTCGCCGAGAACGCCGTCTGGACCTACGAAGCGCCGCACGACGCGGTCGCCGAGATCAAGGACCACGTGGCGTTCTACCCGACGAAGGTCGACGCGATCGAGGAGCGCTGACCGTCACGGGAGCTGGTTGATCCGGTCCCCGTCGGCCGCGAGCGAGGTGTCGGATTCGATCCGCCAGACCTCCAGCCCCGGTGCCTTGACCAGGGCGTCGACGAGGGCCTCCTCGCCCGCGACGAGGGTCGAATCGAAGTCGACTTCGGTGGCCACGCACCACGCGCGGTCGTCCGGCCAGAACAGGTTGGGCGACTGCGCCTCGAACCAGTTCGGCCGGGGCCGCCAGCCGAGTTCCGTCGCGGACGTCAACGGTCCGTGGAAGAGCAGGTAGTCCCGGCCGGGGTGGCGCAGTCGCGGCGCGTCCAGGTGCTCGCGGGACAACGTCGCCTCGTCGGCCCAGCCGTAGCCGTCCCAGAGGCCGAACCAGGCGTCCGAAGCGGACGTGTGGTCGCCGAGAACGGCCAGCAGCGCGGTGAGACTGTGCGACGGCAGTGTGCCGCGCCCCGGCGGTGAGCCGCGCCAGAGCGAGCCGGTGAGATTCACCGGATCCGGGGAGCCGACCAGCGCGTGCCACTGCATGGCGCCATGGGCACGCCGTCCCGTTTCGGCGGCGGCTTCGCTCCAGCTCGCCCAGCCACCACGGTCGCGCTCGGCGGGGTGGCAGAGGCGCGCGTAGGCCGCGTAACCACGCGGAACCGTGCGGCCTGCCGCGCCGAATGCCCCGCCGAGCCTGGGGGAGATCCACTCGGCGGGGGACGGGTCGAGCACCGGTCGCAGCACGGCGGCAAGTCTTCATCAAGATCATGTGAAGCGCATCTTGTCGGCGGGCGGGGGCATACTGCCGGACGTGGGTGTCCCGCTGCGTCGCCGTTCGGGCCGTTCGGTGTACCGCCAAAGCACGCCGGTCGCGGCCGTGGCCGGCGTGGTCGAGTGCGCCTGGACGGGACTGGTGGGCTGTCGTCGTCCGCTGCGGGTGTTCCCGGACGGCTGTGTGGACCTCGTCTGGGACGGGACGGTGCTCGCCGCGGTCACCACGGTGCGCGGGGTGCTGCGGCACGAGCTGCCGCCGGCGGAGTGGACCGCCGGGCTGCGCCTGCGGTGCGGCGTCGGCGGCGCGCTGCTGGGCCTGCCGATGACGGAGTTGGGAGCGGGTGCCACCCCGTTGCGCGACCTGTTGCCCGCTGGTGCTCGCCGCGCGGAGGCCAGGCTGGCCGAATGCGGAGCGCCTGGTGAGGCGCGATCGGTGCTGGAATCGCTGGTCGCCGAAAGGCTTCGGGACGTCGAGGTGGACGGGCTGTCTCTCGCGGCCGCTAGCGCGCTGCGTGCGCCCGGTGCTCGTACCGACCGGGTGGCCGCCGCGCTGGGTGTGAGCGAGCGCGGCCTTCGGCGGCATATGCGGCACGACGTCGGTGTCGGTCCCAAGGAGTTGCAGCGGGTGCTGCGGTTCCACCGGTTCCTCGAGCGCGTCGAGGCCGTGGCACGGGATCAGGCGTCGCTCGCTGACATCGCCGCCGACGTGGGCTACGCGGATCAGTCGCATCTCGGGCGCGAGTGTCGTCGGCTGTCGGCCGCGTCGCCGGGCGCGCTCGTGCGGTCCTGGACTGGCCGAAACGTTCCAGACTGGGCGGCCCGCCGGGGCGAAGATCGGGAGGTGCCCGAACCTTTCCGCGTCACCATCGACATCCGCACCGACGATCTCGACATCAACGGTCACGTACGCGGCCCGGCCTACTTGGCGTACGCCGACCACGCGCGCTGGGAGTGCGTCTGGGCGGCCGGCGTGGACCCGTTGGAGCTCAAGGCCGGGAACCTCGGCCCGGTCAACCTCGAAACGACGATCCGGTTCCGCCGGGAACTGCGTGCCCGCGCGCGGATCGACGTCCTGACCAGGTTCACCTGGGAGCCGGGCAAGGTGTCCCGGGTCGTCCAGGAATTCGTGACACCGGACGGCGCCGTCGTGGCCGAGGTGGAGAGCCTTTCCGGACTGCTGGATCTCGAAAGGCGACGGCTGGTCCCGGATCCGGGACGGCACTGGCGGAAATACGCTTCACGGCCGGAGATCCTCGGCTTGCCGTGACCCGGCCGCCTTTTCGTAGAGGCTGGTGGGCCATTTCGCCTCGGGCGGGTCGGCCACGTGCTCGAAACCCCTGCGCTCGTAGAGCCCGCGCAAGGCCGGATTGTCCCTCGTGGTCGCCACCCGGACGAAGGCCTTGTGGTGAACCGCGGCCTTCTCAGCGACCCAGTCGATGATCCTGTTCCCGAGTCCGGCTCCGGCCGCTTCCCGCGCCACCGCGAGGCGGCCCAGACAGTAGGCCGGTTCCGTCTTTCCGCCCCAGAGTCCGGGATCCGCCTCGGTCACCACACAGGTCGCGATCGGCTTGCCGTGCCTGACGACCAGCAACGCTCGCCCGCCTGGATCTGGTGGTGTACCGACTCCCGGGGAAAGCGTTGCGGCCACAGGTGGATTCCGCGTCCGGCGAGCCAGGCGGCGTCCTCCTCGCCCGGCCGGGCCGGACGGACGGTGAGTTCCGGGGTGAGCGGCTCGGAGCCGGTCAGGATCGGCATGCCCGCGCGGTGGTTGGATGTCCGTCGTGGTCGACGAGAACCTGGTACGGAAGCTGCTCGCGGCACAGTTCCCGCGGTGGGCCGGACGGACGGTCGAACGGTGGCCGTCCGGTGGCACGGTCAACGCCATGTTCCGGTTGGGCGACGACATGGTCGTACGGCTGCCACTGACCAAGGGCGGCGCGAAAGACGTGGCGCTGGAGCAGGAGTGGCTGCCGCGTATCGCGTCGCGGCTGCCCACGCCGATCCCCGAGGCGCTCGGCGCGGGGCTGCCCGCCGACGGCTACCCGTGGCCATGGTCGGTGTATCGCTGGCTGCCGGGCGAGAACCCGCGGCCGGACGCGCTCGGCCGGCCCGTACCGCTGGCCGAAGACCTGGCCGAGTTCGTGCTCGCGATGCGGCGTATACCCACCGCGCAGGCGCCGAAAGCACACCGCGGCGGACCGCTCACGACACTGGACGCGGAGACGCGATCGGCGATCGAACGCCTGCGTGCGATCCCTGAGGAGAACGTCGACTGCGACGCCGTCCTCGCTCTCTGGGAGAACGCTCTGGGGATGCCCGAGCCATCGGCGGCGCCGGTGTGGCTGCACGCGGACCTGATGCCGGGCAACCTCCTGCTGGACGGCGACCGGCTCTCCGCGGTGATCGATTTCGGCTGCATGGGCGCGGGCGATCCGGCCTGCGACCTCTTCCCGGCGTGGAACCTCTTGCCCTCTTCCGGGAGGGAAGTCTTCCGGGAGGCACTGAGCGTCGACGACGCGACCTGGAACCGCGGCCGCGCGCGGACGCTCTCGCAGGCACTGATCGCGCTGCCGTACTACCGGAAGACCAACGAGGCGATGGCGGGAAACGCGCGGCACGTGATCCAGGCGGTGCTGGACGAAATGAGTTGATCACCGGTTTACGGTGCGAGTATGACGAGGACACTCAGGCTGGCCGAGGTCACAGCCGCCAACTTCGACGCCGCGATCGAACTGAAGGTCCAACCGGAGCAAAGCCATTTGGTCGCGCCGGTGGTGAAGTCCCTCGCCGAGGCCTACGTGCATCCCGGCATCGCTTGGCCCCGTCTCATCTTCGACGGTGACCGGCTGGTCGGTTTCCTCATGGCCTTCCTGGACATCGACTTCGCCGGCGACGGCACGGGTACGGACATCCGCTCGGGCCTCTGGCGGCTCAACATCGCGGCGGGCGAACAGGGCCGGGGCTACGGTCGTTTCGCGGTCGACGCCGTGGCCGCCGAGATCCGCCGCCGGGGCGGTGACCACCTCACCGCTTGCTGGCACCCCGGCGACGACGGGCCCGAGCGCTTCTATCTGAAGCTCGGGTTCCGGTTGACCGGGGAGATGAGCGGGGACCAGGTGGTCGGTGAGTTGGCGTTGGATCAGGGATTTCCGCCTGGTGTCACGGGTTTGGATGGGGGCAGGTGAGGTGAAGGGGACTTTCCTCGCCCACGCCGGGGTTTCCGATGGGTGGCGGGGCGCTGTGGCTGAGGTAGGGGCGCGCGGTCGTGTCGCTAAAGAAGCTTCGCAACGTGGCGAAGGCGGGGCAGTCGCCTTGGGGGTGGGATATCGAGGGCAGGGCAAGGTGTGAACAAGCCCCTGTCTTGTAGGCATTCCGCGCTGGCCTCAAGGGCTGAGAGCCTTCGTGGGTGGGCTGGGCGGCGGGTCGGCCGTGCCCTCTGTGTCCACACTGGACACTCTGGTCGCCAGATGCCTGATTGGCGCCGCTGGGCATGCTTCTTTCTGGGGTCGTGAGTGATAAAGAGCGTTAGAACGCTCTTTATCACTCACGACGCCTTGCGAAGTGTCAAATCGGTGCTTTGACTCGGGACCACGTCTCACGTGGACAGTCAGAGATCTGGTAGGTCTCTGTGTCCGGTGTGCGACCGGGCCCGATCGGGTCGGCTTATGTCCTGAGGTGCATGGTGTTCCGCCTTGGTGTTCCGGTGGGGTCGAGGTAGGTGGGTGGGGTGAACTCCGGCAGGCCGTCTTGGGCGATCTGGACTTTCCATTCGCTGTGGTGGATCAACCGGTGGTGCTTCGTGCACAGCAGGACGAGGTTGTCGATTTTCGTTTCGCCGTGGTGGCGCCAGAAGACGATGTGGTGGGCGGTGCAGCGGGGTACGGGCATGTCGCAGCCCGGGAACGAACACCCACCATCGCGGAGGGTGAGTGCGTATTTCTGGGCGAGGGATACGGTGCGTTTGGAGCGTCCGATGTCGAGGGGTTCGCCTGCGGTGCCGAGGACGCCGGGTCGGACGCGGGCGTCGCAGGCGAGGATGCGGGCGTCAGTGGCGCTGATCGGGCCGACCAAATCGAGGTGCGCTTCGCCGATGTCCCGGATGAGGTCGTCGTAGGACATGGTGACCAGGATGTGAGTCGCCTCGCCCGCCTGGCCGGGAAGGTTGCGGCTGGTGGTCTTCAACCGCACGTAGTCGGTGAAAGCATCCCCGTAGCGTTCGTCCTGGCTGCGGGAATCCCGCACCCCGTCGATGGCCTTGTGAGGTTTGGCCATCGGATCGAGGTCGGACTTCAGGCGGGCGTAGGTTTCGAGGTCGAGTCTGGCTTTGAGGCCGAGGGTGCCGTCGCGGTGTTTGACGAACCGCAGCTCCGGGCGGGTGTCTTTGGGGTCCTCGTTGCGGGGTTCTTTCCCGTCGGGGTCGAGCTTGTCCAGCAGGCGGCGCCCGGCGCGGGCGATCTGCCGGGGCCCGGCGCGGCGGGCGAGGTCGACGAGGATCTTCTCCCCCGCACGCACGTCTTCTTCGGGGACGGAGGAGGGGATGCGTGCCAGGGTGCGGATGATGGCGTCGATCTGACTGCCGCCGATCGCGCCCTCGGCGGCAGCTTCGGCCGTCAACGGCGCCAGGGGTGGTTCGGGGTCTCCGCCGATGAACGGGCCGGGATACAAAGCGAGGACCCGGTCGGCGCGGGCGTCGGCTTCCTTGTCGGTCACGAGGAAGTCCTCGAATATCAGGGCCGACAACGTCGAATGACCACTACACCCGCGAATCCCACGGGAATTGATTTCAGCCAGGATCGCGTTCTGCTCTGCGTCTATCTGACGTTTTTGGATCTCAAGTTCCTGTTTACGGGCATGTAGCGTCGCGGTATCGACGCGCCACCACTCGGTGGACGTCCTCGGGGATGTATCGTCGCTGGCCACGACACCGACATTACCCCGAATCGAACACCTGCGCTAGTCCAAACGGCCTAGCGGAGAAAATTGCCGAAAAATGGCAGCCGCGAAGGGGGTTTAAAGCAGCGAAGCGCCTTAACGGTGCGAAGAGGCTTAGCTCGCCGAGTGTCTTTTCGGTTAAGCGAAAGAGGCAAGGTAGGTGCGCATCGGCCCGGTCCCGTGCTAACGTCGTCGTCGAGCCCCGTATGGGCCTACGCATGGAGGTAGCGGCTACTCGGCCACCAGAGATCGGCACACACCGTCTCTCGTTTTCAGTCATCCCCGCGTCGTGGGATGACGCCTCCATGCGATGCGCCCGAAAATCGGGTGCGTCCAGGCTTGTGTGCGCTCTTCCGGTGGCGGTTCCGCGCCCTCCTGTCGACACATCGACGGGAAAGGATCGCATTGACCGGCTTCAACGACCAGGTGATCGAAGAATTCAGGCGGAGCAAGGGAAAGCTCGGCGGCATGTTCGAGGGGTGGCAGATGATCCTGCTCACCACCATCGGTGCCAAGAGTGGTGAGCGGCGGACGAATCCGCTGGGATATCTCGAAATCGACGGCAAGATCGTCGTCGTCGCTTCGAACATGGGGGCGCCGGCGCATCCGGGCTGGTATCACAACATCCGGCGTGACCATCGGGTCACGATCGAGACGGGGACCGAGACCTACGAGGCCGTCGCGGCAGTTCCGCCCGCGGCGGAGGGTGACGCGCTGTTCGCGAAGATCGTCGCCGTGGAGCCGGGTTTCGCCGAGTACCAGGCGAAAACGACGCGCGTGCTGCCGGTCGTGATCCTGTACCGGATCGACGACCGGGTGCGGGGGTTGGGGGACTTCCTGGTGGAGGTCCACGACTGGCTGCGGGAGGAGCTCAAGACGCTGCGCGCCGGGGTGGACGACATCGTGGCCGGGCGCGCGGACGCGCTCTTCATGGAGAAGTCCCTGCGGGCGCACTGTGTTTCGTTCTGCGAGGCGTTGACCAAACATCATACCGGCGAGGACATGGGAGCGTTTCCCATGCTGGCGCAACGGTTCCCGGCGCTCGCGCCGGTGTTGACCGAGCTCGGGGAGGACCATGTCGCCGTCGCGGACCTGCAGAAGCGGATCCGGAAGCTCGTCGAGGGGTACGTCCACGGTGAGAGTGACCCCGTTCGCTTGCGCGAGGAGTTCGACGCGCTCGCGGGGACGCTCGAAGCACATTTCGCCCACGAAGAGCGGACGCTCGTGGCGGCGCTCAACGTGACGGCACCCGGCTGATCGATGCGGACGCCCTGGGGTTCCGGCCCCGGGGCGTGTATCGTGGCGGATGGCGGCGCCTTCACAGCGCGACGCCGATCCGGCACGAGGCGGGTGGAATTCGCCCCCGGCCTCGCCGAAGACCGCGAATCCGCGGTCCCTTCGAAAGGGTTTCACCGTCAAAACTCACAGCACCGACAGTGCGCTGTTCAGCCACCCGCTCGACACCCAGGTCGAGCGTCACGATCCCGCGACCCCTCAAGGTGAGCGATACCGGGATCTTTTTCGCGAACCCTCTTATCCCGCACCGGAACCTTCGGCCGACGCCGTTCGTTGACCGGAGCAGACCAACGTTTTGGGTGTCGTGTTGTCCAAGCACGCTCGCGCAGAATTCGTCGCGGGCTTCGCGTTCCGTGCGTCGCGCCGTGACATCGGCTGACACCGCCGATACCAGTCCTGGCCATCGACAAGAAGCGACGATATGACTTCAGTTCTAAGACACCCGGACAGCGAAGAACGGCAGGCGCCACAGCCCCTGCTGTCCGGGGAGCAGACCACCACCGAAAACTTTCTCGTCAAGCTGTTCGCGGTGGTGCCCCTGCTGGCGCTCGCCGCCTCCGTCCCCTTCGCGTGGGGCTGGGGCCTCGGCTGGGTGGACCTCGGCCTGGCCGCCGGGTTCTACTTCCTCACCGGTCTCGGCGTGACCATCGGTTTCCACCGCTACTTCACCCACGGCGCCTTCAAGGCCAACCGCGGCCTGCGGATCGCCCTCGCGGTCGCCGGCAGCATGGCCATGCAGGGCCCGGTCATCGGCTGGGTCGCCGACCATCGGCGCCATCACGCCTTCGCCGACCGCGAGGGCGACCCCCACTCCCCGTGGCGGTTCGGCACCACCCCTGCCGCGCTGGCCCGCGGCTTCTGGCACGCCCACATGGGGTGGCTTTTCGAGCGCGAGAAGACCAACGCGCAACGGTTCGCCCCCGATCTGCTCGCCGACCGTGACATCGCCCGGATCGATCGCCTGTTCCCGCTGCTCACCGTCGTCACGCTGCTCGCGCCCGCCGTCCTCGGCGGCGTGATCACGATGTCGTGGTGGGGCGCGGTCACCGCCTTCTTCTGGGCGAGCCTGGTCCGCGTGGCGCTGCTGCATCACGTCACCTGGTCGGTGAACTCGCTCTGTCACATGATCGGCGACCGCCCGTTCGCCGCCCGCGACAAATCCGCGAACTTCTGGCCGCTCGCGATCGCCTCGATGGGCGAGTCCTGGCACAACTCCCACCACGCCGACCCCACCGGCGCCCGGCACGGCGTCCGCCGTGGCCAGCTCGACATCTCGGCGCGGCTGATCTGGCTGTTCGAGAAGGCGGGCTGGGCGACGGACGTCCGCTGGCCCAAGGCCGATCGCCTCGGCCGCAAGCTCAACCCAGGCCACTCCCTGTCACTGGGCCGGAGCGCAAGCCGGGTCTGAGCCCGTCAGCGAACCGCGCCCGCGATGGCGCCGATCAGTTCCGGTCCGTCGGACAACGCCGGATCGTTGTGATCGGCGCCGGGGACCTCGATCACCTCGGCGCCGGCCGCCCGCGCCACGGCGCGGCTCTGCTCGGCCGGGACGATCGAGTCCGCGGCGCCGTACACGACGGTCACCGGTGCCTTCACCCGCGCGACGTTGTCCCTCGTCGGGAACTCGTCCCGCAGGAGCCAGCGGACCGGCAGGAACGGATAGTGCCGCTGTCCGACCGACGCGAGGTCGGCGAACGGCGAACGCAACACGAGTGCGGACGGCGGCCGCTCGACGGCCAGTTCGGTGACGACCGCGGAGCCGAGGCTCTCGCCGAAGTAGATCAGCGGCGTCCCGGCCTCGCGTACCAGGAAGTCCTGCGCGGCACGGACGTCCAGCGCGAGGCCGTCCTCGGACGGCTCTCCGGGATTGCCTCCGTATCCGCGATAGTCCAAGAGCAGCACCGAGAGCCCGCGCGCGGTCAGCGCGCGGGCCATCGGCACGCGGTACGACCGGTTCCCGGCGTTGCCCGGCGCGACCAGCACGGCCGCCTTCGCGCCGGTGACCGGGAAGTACCAGCTCGCCAGGCCCAGCCCGTCGGCGGTGGTGAGCGTGACGTCCCTGCCGCCGGGCAGGACGTCGGCGGCACCGGCGAGCGGACCTGCCTCGGGGAGGTAGATCAGCTTGCGCTGGAAGGCGAACGCGCCACCGAAGACCACACCGACGATGGTGACGGCCACCGCCAGCGTGATCAACACCCTCTTGCGCATGCTCAGGCCTTCGCCGGGGGAAGGCCGAACCGCGCGAACAGGTCCGCGTCGAGGAACGAGGTGATCTCGCGGATCCGGTCTTCGCGCAGGGAAAGCACGTTGATGGACCAGGCGCGATGGACGGCGTCGGCCGATTCGCCCAGGTAGCAGGCGACGGCGGGCTGCCCGTTGGCGGTGAGGACCTCGGTGCGCCAGCTCGGGCACCGGCCCAGCGGGACCGCGACGGCGAAGCCGGTCACGGCCTCGATGCCGCTGTACCAGCGCATGAGCGGGGGCATGGACCAGGTGACGTCCTTGGTCAGCAACGCCACGAGCGCGTCGGCGTCGCCACGTTCCAGCGCGGACGCGAAGTCCGCCGCGATCTCGCGTGTCCGGGTGTCTTCGAGCTTCCGCTGCCCCTCGGGCGCCGGGACCTTCTCGGCCACGATCGCCCGCGCGCGTTGCAGCGCGCTGTTCACCGCCGCGACCGAAGTGTCCATTGTGGACGCGATTTCGGCGGCGGAGAAACCGAGCACGTCGAAGAGCACCAGCGCGGCCCGCTGGTTGCCAGGCAGGTGCTGCAGCGCGGCGACGAAGGCCAGCTCGACGGCCTCGCGCCGCTCGTACCTGGCGTCCGGCGCGTCGGGGTACGGGCCGAGCCACGCCACCTCGGTCGCCGGGGCGTCTTCGAACACGACTCGCTCGCTCGACGGGCCCAGGTCCATCGGCAAGGCCCGGTTGCCGCGGGCGGCCGCGATGTCCAGGCAGGTGCGGGTGACGATGGTGTAGAGCCAGGTGCGCATCGAGCTGCGGCCCTCGAACCGGTCCATCCCCCGCCAAGCTCGCAGGAGCGCGTCCTGCAGCGCGTCGTCGGCGTCGTGGGCCGAGCCGAGCAGGCGGTAGCAGTGGGCGTGCAGCTCGCGGCGCAACGGCTCGACCAGGCGATCGAACGCCGCGTCGTCGGTGCGCACGACGGCTACTTGGCGCGAAGCGCGGTGACGGCAGGGCTGAACATCGTCGTCTTGATCGCGGACAGCGTGCCGCGATCCTTGCCTGCCAGCGGGCGGACGAGGTCGGTCGCGTACTCCAGCAGCGCGGGCTTCTCGGCGACGGCGTCGACGAGCCCCAGATCACGCGCGTCCGTCCCGCCGAACCGCCGCCCCGTGGTCATCGACGCGATCGCGGCGGCGGGAGTGAGCTTGCCCTGGATCAGCGCCGCCATCCCCGGCGTGAACGGGATGTTGATATCCGCTTCGGGGAAGCAGAAGTACCCGCGGTCGGCGCGCATCACCCGGAAGTCGTGCGCCATCGCCAGCATGGCCCCGGCGCCGAACGCGTGCCCGTTGATCGCGGCGACCGTGTGCACGCCGAGGGTGAGCACGCGGGCCAGCAGTTCGTGGACGTCGGCGACGTACTGCGCGGCCTGTGCGGGGTTGCTGGTGAGCCATTCGAGGTCGAGGCCGTTCGAGTAGAACTTCCCGGAGCCGACGGTGACCAGCACGGCCGGATCCGGATAGGCGACGACGGTGTCCAGCTGGGAATGGACGGTTTCCAGCCAGGAGGGCGAGAAGCGGTTCTCGTCGTCTCCGAGGTCCAGCAGGAACACCGGGGCGTCTTGGCGCAGGGTGGGCATGTCAGTCCTTTCGCGGGGGTGGGAGCAGGAGTATGGCGCGGACCGCGGCGGTGAGCCGGGTGCGGGAGTCTTCGGAGATCGGCTCGCCCGCGGCGAACGCGCGGCGGAACAGGGCTGTCGGCAGATCGACCACGCAGGTGGTCAGCACCTCGACGGCCTGCGCGTCCCGCCGGTCCCAGAGCCGCTCGGCGAGCCGGACCAGGAGCGCGATCAGGCGTTTGTCGAGTGCGAGGAGTTCGCCCGCGAGGTCGTCGGGGACCTGCGGGCCGAGTACGTCTTCCTTCTTGACGGTGATGAGCAGGCGGGCCGCCTCCGGCCTGCGGTCGGCGAACGCGGCCGGTGTGCCCGCCGCGGCCGTGACCGCCTCGACCGGGTCTTCCGCTTGATCCGCCAGCTCGGTCTGGAGGTCGAGGAACTCGCCCGCCGCACGGAGCCAGACGCGGGCCAGCAAGGCGCCGAGTGAGCCGAAGGCGTGGTAGATCGTGCCGTTGGACACTCCCGCGGCGGCCGCGAGGGACCGGACGGTGACGCCGTGGGCGCCCGTCTCGACGACGAGGCGTTCGGCCGCGTCGAGCAGCCTGTCCAGGTCGTGCACGCGGGGCCGGGGCATGGGGCGACAGTAACAGAGCACTTGCTCTAAAACAATAAGAGAGCGATTGCTCCAAAACGCGTCAGGCGAAGAAGTCCGCCAATACCTTCGCGAACACCTTCGGATCGGCGACGTGGCTCTGCCCCGCCACGATCCGCCTTGTCGCGTCCGGGAGCGCGGCGGCGACGGCGTCCGCGGCCGCTTCGAGGACGAGCGCGCCGCCGGACGACGCCCCGAACACCGACGCGGAGCCGCCGGCGGCCGTGATGAGCGCGTCGAGGTCTTCGAACTCCCGGTGCACCGAGTACGGCGGGGTGTCGCCGCTTTCGCCTCGCCCTTGCCTCGCGTAGTCGAGCACGGTGAACCGCCCGGCCAGTTCCGGGACGAGTGGAGCGTTCTCGGAGCCGTCGTCGAGGCCGCCGCCGACCAGGATGACGGCGGGCCCGGAGCCTGCCCGTTCGCAGGCGATCGGTGTGCCGTCCCGGGATGTGACATGGGTCACGGCGCCTCCGTCGCCAGGTTGTCACATCCGGCGAGCGGCGGGGGTCAACCCGGCGAACCATCGAGAACCCGAGGAGAAACCGAAATGACCACCGCCTATGTCATCGTCACCGTCGTCGGAGCCATCATGGCCGCCTTCTCGGCCGCCTCGATCTTCTTCCGCGCCAAGTGGGTCGTACAGCCGCTGGCCGACTACGGCGTTCCCCGCGGCTGGTGGACGCCGCTCGGCGTCGCCAAGGCGGCGGGCGCGCTCGGCCTGATCGCCGGCCTGTGGGTGCCCGTGCTCGGCGTCGCGGCCGGGATCGGCCTGGTGCTCTACTTCACCGGCGCCGTGATCACCGTGCTCCGCGCGCACTGGCCGTCGCACGCCGCGTTCCCGCTGATGTACCTGGCGCCCGTCGCAGCCTCGTTGGTGCTCGGATTCGTCGCTTGAGCACGCCGCCGCCCGGAAAGTGTCAGACGCTGCGCAGGACCGACACCACGACGCCGAGCACGCTCGCGCGGTCCCCGTCGATGACGTCGTAGGCGGGGTTGCGCGGTTCGAGGTACACGTGGCCGTCGCGGCGGCGGTAGACCTTGACCGTGGCCTCTTCGTCGATCATCGCGGCGACGATCTGGCCGGAGTGCGCCTCCTGCTGCTGCTTCACCACGACGATGTCGCCGTCGCAGATCGCCGCGTCGATCATCGAGTCACCGCGCACCCGCAGCCCGAAGACGTTGCCGCGCCCGGTGAGTTCACGCGGCAGGGTCATCACGTCGTCGACGTGCTCGACGGCCGAGATCGGCGTTCCCGCGGCGATGTCACCGACGACGGGCACCGGCACGGAGTCCTCTGTGGACGCTTTCGACGTGGTGCCGTGCAGGAAGGCGCGGACGTCGATGGGGCGGGAGATCGAGCTGCTGCGGCGGAGGAAGCCCTTCTCCTCCAAGGCCGCGAGGTGCTTCGACACCGAGGACGTCGAGCGGAGCCCGACCGCTTCACCGATCTCGCGTGTGCTCGGCGAGTATCCGTACTCCATCACCCATTCGCGGATGGTCAGCAGGATCTTCTGTTGCCGTTCCGGCAGGGAAGCGGCTTCCTCGAACAGCTCAAGATCTTGGTAGGCGGTCATCAGCGGAATGGTAGTTCGTGCAGGCCGCCGCGATCGCCGCGGTGTCCCAGTAGAACGGCCGCACCTCGGTGATGCGCCCGTCCTCGACGGTGATCGTCTGCAGGATCGGGAAGCCCAGCTCGCGGCCGGTGGCCCTGGCACGGGCGTGCACGTGGGTCAGGACGACCAGCGGGCTGGTCTCGCTCAGGAAGCTCTGCTCCACCATGTCGAAGACGTCCCAGGTGTCGCTCATCGCGGCGAAGAACCGCTCCATTCCCTCATGGCCGCGCCAGATTCCGCCGTAGGGCAGGGAATCCGCCTGGTGCAGCACCACTGCGGGGGAGAAGAACGGGGCGAGCGGCGCGAAGGCGGCCTCGCCGGGGCCGCCCGCGGTGAGGTACTCGGCTTCCGCCGCGTACATGCCCTTGAGTACGGACAGGGCGTCTGTTGTCGTTGTCACGACGACCACTGTGGTGCGCCGCGTCGCCGATCGCTGGCGGTTATCCGTCGTGGAGATCGGCCGGATGGCGGCGCGGGCGAGCCGAAAGTCCGATCCCGCGGACGGTTCCGCGAGGTTGACTCGATCGTATGAACACGAAGATCACCGCGGCGGTCCTCGCCGCCGCGACGGCCACGGTCGCCCTGTCCGGATGCGGTCTCAAGGAAGGGCTGACCGAAAAGGCGAACGGGCACGTCAAGACGGTCGGCTACGCGACCGGCGCGGAGGGCAAGCGGAACGAGGACGCCCGCCTGCCGGAGTGGGTGCCGGACGGGGCGACGTCGGTCACCGAAGTCATCCGGACCACGGGTTCGGAGCGGCTCCTGAGGTTCACCGGTGGGACTCTGCCCGCCGTCTGCGTGCCGGGGGCGGCCGCGACACAGCCTGCCACCCTCGCCGCCCAGTGGTGGCCGCAGGGACAGGAAAGCCGGACCGACAAGGTCTGCGGTGAATGGCACGTGCTGGTCCAAGGCACCGACGTGTACGCGTTCAAACCGGAAACGCTGGTGAGCAAGAGGTCTTGAGTCATTCCTCGGACGCGAGCGCGTCGGCGCAGGCGGCGAGGTCGTGGAGCAGCCGGTCCCGCTCGTCCGCCGAAAACGGCGTGAGCATCCGGTCTTGGACCGTGCGCACGACGCCGCTGGCGGCGCGGAGCCGTTCGCGTCCGGCGGGGGTGAGCGTGCTGGGCAGGGCGCGGCCCTGAGGCGCCGTCGTCGGGCGGGTGATGAGCCCGCGGTCCTGCAATCCGCGCAGGACCAGGTTCATCGACTGCCGGGTGACGAACACGGCCCTGGCCAGTTCCGCGTTGGACAGCCCCGGCCGCTGCGAGAGCACTTCGAGGCAGGAGTACTGCGGCACGGTCAGGTCGAGGGGGCGCAACGCGGTGTCCATCGCCGTCCGGAGCGCCGTCGCCGCTCGTTTCAGCATGTACCCCACCGCTTGGTCCAGAGGCCCGACCTGCTCACCTTGACTCATGTCAGCATCATGACATACGTTGGCTATGTCAACACACTGACATGGAGGACGACATGACCGTGACCGGACCCGATTTCTTCTCACTGCAGGTGCGCGACCTCGACCGTGCCGCCGCGTTCTACGAGACCCACCTCGGGCTGAGCAGGCTGCCCGTCGCACCGCCGCACGCGGTGGTGTTCGGCACGAAGACGATCCCGTTCGCGGTGCGGGAACCCGTGCCGGGCACGGATCTCGACGCCATCTCCCCGCGGCCGGGATCAGGGGTGGCGATGTGGCTGCACGCCGACGACGCGCAAGGCCTGCACGACCGGCTGGCCGACGCCGGCGTCACCATCCTCACGGAGCCGTTCGACGGGCCGTTCGGCCGCACGTTCGCCTTCGCGGACCCGGACGGCTACGCGATCACCGTGCACGACAAGGCCTGAGCCCGCCTGCCGGAGCAGCGTGAGGGCCTGCGCGTCGGACGAGCCGGCGGGGGTGGTGCACACGATCAGCAACTGATCCGGTGAACGGGCGATCGACAGGGTCTGCTGGGTCACCGTGACCGCGCCGACGACCGGATGCCGTAGTTCGTAGCTCTCGGCGTCACAGGGCCGCACGCGATGGTCGCTCCAGAGCGCGACGAACTCGGGACTCTTCATCGTCAGTTCGCCGATCAGTTCCGCGAGCAGCGGGTCTTCGGGATGCCTGCCGACCGCGATCCGCAGGCTGCCGACCACCGCGCGGACCTTCCGCTTCCAGTCGGTGTACAGGTCCCGGCAGTGCGGGTCCAGGAACAGCATCCGGCTCATGTTCGGCCGTCGCGCCGGGTCGTCCGGGGCGTGGAAGTCCAGATGCCCGCCCAGCAGGGCGTGGCCGAGGGCGTTCCACGCCAGGACGTCCGAGCGGCGGCCGAGCACCAGGGCGGGAGCGTCGACGGTACCCAGGAGATCCCGTGTCTCGTCGTGGAGCGTTTCGGGCCGTGGACGGCGTGCCCGCGGGGTGCGGCGGGCGGCGGTGGCGAGCCTTTCGAGGTGTTCGCGTTCGTGGCCGTCGAGCCGGAGCGCGCGAGCGATGGCGTCGAGCACCTCGGCCGAGGCGCCGCGCGACATGCCCTGCTCCAGCCGCGCGTAGTAGGAGACGCTGACTCCCGCGAGCTGGGCCAGTTCCTCGCGCCGCAGCCCGGCCACCCGGCGGCGTGCCCCGAAATCGCGCAGGCCGACGTCTTCCGGGCGCAGCCGAGCCCGTCGCGCCTGCAGGAAGTCGCCGAGCGGGCCAGGTCCGTCCATGAACCCGAGTATCCGTGGCGTGGCCACACTCAGCCACACCCTCCCAGTGGGAGGAAAAGCGGGGCGTGGTCCGGGCGCGCACGGGCCGCCAGGCTCGGTGGCATGGACGAGATCATCATCGGAGACGTCACGGTCACCCGGGTCAAGGAGTTCTACGGTTCGCTCGGCATGACGCCGGCCGAGTTCATGCCGGACAGCCCAGGCGGCGCGTGGGACGAACACCGCGACTGGCTGGCGCCCGATTTCTGGAACCCCGAGACGAACGAGTGCCGTGCGGCGCTGCAGTCGTGGCTGATCCGCAGCGAAGGACGCACGATCCTCGTCGACACCGGGGTCGGCAACCACAAGGACCGGCCGTACGCGGCGGTGTGGAACCGCCTCGACACCGCCTACCTCGACAACCTCGCGGCCGCCGGTGTGCGGCCCGAGGATGTCGACGTCGTGGTCAACACCCATCTGCACATCGACCACGTCGGCTGGAACACGCGGCTCGACGGCCGCACCTGGGTGCCGACCTTCCCGAACGCCACGTATCTGATGCCGCGGCCCGATTTCGACTTCTGGAATCCGGCCGAAGCACACGATTCCGTGCTGGGCCGCGGAAACCAGAACGTCTTCGAGGACAGTGTCGCGCCGGTGCACGAGGCGGGGCTGACCCATCTGTGGGACGGCACGCACCGCGTCGACCGGAATCTGCGGCTGGATCTCGCGCCCGGCCACACCCCCGGCTCGTCCGTGCTCACCCTGGAATCGGGCGGGGAGCGGGCGTTGTTCGTGGGTGACCTCGTGCACACCGCGCTGCAGATCGTGGAGCCGGACACCAATTCGCCCTATTGCGAAGACCCGGCCGGCTCCCGGGCCACCCGGCACAAACTGCTCGGCCAGGCCACCGACGACAACGCTCTCGTCTTCCCGGCGCATTTCGGCGCTCAGGGCGCCGTGCGCGTCGAGCGCCGAGGATCGAAGTTCGCGATCGCGCGGTGGGCCGGGTTCTCCGCCCTCTCCTGAGGAGTTTTTCGTGTACGTGCAAGCAGAAACCCCATCCGGTGTCGTGCGCGGCCAACGCGACTCCTCCGGTGAGCTCTACCGCGCCATCCCGTACGCGGCGGCGCCGATCGGGCCCGGCCGCCTTCTCCCGCCGACGCCGCACCCGGGCTGGTCCGGTGTCCGCGACGGCACGCGGCCCGGGCCGACGGCACCTCAGCCGGTGCGCGACTTCGGCGGGCTCGACATGACCCCGTATTTCGGACCCGGCTGGGTGCGCGGTGACGAGTACCTCACCGTCGACGTCCGGACACCCGCCGCGGACGACGGCCGTCGTCCGGTCATGGTGTTCGTGCACGGCGGCGGTTTCGTCACCGGTTCGGCCCGCGCCGAACTGTACGACGGACGGGCGTTCGCGCGTGACGGCGTCGTCCTGGTGACGGTGAACTACCGCCTCGGCGTCCCCGGTTTCCTCGATCTGGAGGGTGCCCCACCCAACCGGGGGCTGCTCGACGTGCTCGCCGCGCTCGGCTGGGTGCGGGACACGGTCGCGGTGTTCGGGGGCGATCCGGACAACGTCACCGTCTTCGGGCAATCCGCGGGGGCGACGCTCACCGGCGCGCTGCTCGCGACGCCGGAGGCCAAAGGAACGTTCCGCCGGGCGATCGTCCAGAGCGGCAGCGGAACCGGCGCCTTCACACCGGAACAGGCCGCCAGGGTCACCGCGGCGGCCGCTTCCGCGCTGAGAACCGAGCCCACCGCGCGAGCGTTCGGCGAGATCCCGGACGAGCGGTTCGTGGAGATCCTGCCCGCGCTGGCCGGTCTCGATCTGCGGACCGAAACCGCCGAGGATCCGCTGGCCGGGCTGAGCCCGTTCAGCCTGGTGTCGCCGGTCCAGCCCGCCGACGGTCCTCTCGACGGCGACGTCGCGCTGCTCATCGGCACCAACACCGAGGAAGGAAACCTTTACGGCCGAACAGATCTCGGGCGGACACTGTTCGGCGCCGGTACCGAGCGGCTGGCAACGGCACACGCGCGGATCTCGGACGGCCACACCCACCGGTACTCGTTCGGCCATCGCTCGACGGCGTTGAACGGACGGCTCGGCGCCGCCCACACCGTCGAGTTGCCGTTCGTCTTCGACGTCGCCGGCGAGCCGTGGCTGCACGGGGAGACGGGCCTGCTCGGGCCCGATCCCGCCCCGGAAGGTCTCGCGGCCAGGATGCACGGCGCGTGGGTCGCCTTCGCGAGGACCGGCGACCCCGGCTGGTCCGGAGACACCGTCGAATTCTTCGGCTGACAGCGCCTGCCAGCCCGGTGCCAGCGTCGTGTGCGCCGCCTGCCAGCGGCCCGGGACACGGCGGCCGCCTCTACGCGCTCATCGAAGGAGGCCTGGCCCCGTACGAGCTGACCGACGAACTCGACACCGTCGGGCCCGCCGCCCTCGGTGCGACGGAACAGGGTTTCTCCGCCAACGCGCACAGCAAGTACGACCACGCGACCGGCGAGCTGCATTCGCTGGCCTTCCGGTACGGCGCGGATTTCGTGCAGCACATCGTGATCGGCCCCGACGGGCGCAACCGGAGCGTCACTGACATCAAGGCGCCGACGCTGCCGTACATGCACGACTTCGCGCTCACCGAGCACTACGTGGTGTTCTACGAGTCCCCGATGGTCTTCGAGGCCGAACGTCTGGCGACGGGCGTGCCGTTCCACTGGAACCGGGAACTGCCGTCACGGCTGGGGCTGCTGCCGAGAGCGGGCGGGACGGTGCGGTGGTTCGAGACCGCGCCCGTCATGGTCGGTCACACCCTGAACGCCTTCGAGGACAACGGAACCGTGGTGGTGGACGTGGTCGTGCATCCCCGGCCGATCGACTTCGCCGACGTCGGCGCCTCGAAACCCGTGCTCGAACGCTGGACGGCGGACCTCACGGCCGACCGGGCCACGCGCACACTGCTGCACGGCCGCCCGCAGGACTTCCCTCGCCTCAACGGCCGGTTCGGCGGAAAGCCTTACCGCTATGGCTATTCGGCGGCGGCCGAGCTGTACGCCACGCCGAGCGCCACCGAACCGGACCGCCCCGACGAAGGCTTCAGCAGCGCTCTCCTCAAACACGACATCCTGACCGGCGTCACCGAAGCCCACGAGTTCGGCCGTGACGCGAACGCGGGGGAGACCGTGTTCGTCCCGTCGGCCCGCGCGGCCGCGGAGGACGACGGCTACAACCTGGTCTACGTCCACGACCGCGACCGGGGTGCGGCGGATCTGGTGATCCTGGCGTCGCAGGACTTCACCGGCGAACCCCTGGCGAGGGTCCACCTGCCCGCCCGTGTCCCGCTGGGACTGCACGGCAGCTGGATTCCCGCCGCCTGACTCCGGTGTGATGGCTAATCTGGAGCGATGCTGACCGGTGCGCGCGAGGTCGAGGTGTTCGAAGGGGCCCGTGGCCGGCTGGAGGCGATCGCGTATCGCCTGCTGGGGTCGGCGAGCGACGCGGAGGACGCGGTGCAGGACACTTTCCTGCGCTGGCAGTCCGCCGATCGCAAGTACGTCGAGACGCCGGAGGCATGGCTGACGAAGGTGCTCACCAACCTCTGCCTCAACCGGCTCACCTCGGCGCGGGCCCGGCGGGAAACCTATGTGGGCCAATGGCTCCCCGAGCCGGTTTTCGCGGGGGACCGGATGCTCGGCCCGTCCGACACCGTCGAGCAGCGTGAATCGGTCTCCATCGCGATGCTCACGCTGATGGAGCGGCTCTCGGCCAAGGAGCGCGTCGTGTACGTGCTGCGCGAGGCGTTCGGGTACTCCCACGCCGAGATCGCCGAGGTCCTCGACGTCACCGAGTCGAACTGCCAGCAGATCTACCGGCGGGCCAAGCAGCATCTGGCCGCCGACCGGCGCCGGGTGGAGGTCGACACGGCCGCGGCCCGCAAGATCGTCGAGGAGTTCCTCGCCGCGGCGCTCAGCGGCCGGACCGACGCGCTGGTGCGGATGCTGGCCGACGACGCGATCAGCGTGGGCGACGGTGGCGGTGTGCTCTTCTCGCTGCCGCGGCCGATCACCGGCGCGGTCCGGGTGGCGAGGTTCCTGCGCGGCCTCTTCAAGCCGAGCGCGGCCAAGTGGTCGTTGATCGGCGGCAAGCCCGAGCTGTTCTCCACCGTCGCCAACGGCGTGCCCGCGCTGGTGCTGACGGTGGAGGGCAGGCTCGTCGGCGTCGTCTCCTTGGAGGTCACCACCGACGGCATCACAGCGGTCCACGCCCAGGTGAACCCCGCGAAACTCGACCGCGCGGCGAGCCAGTGGGGCACCTCCGAGCACGGGGAACCGCTCACCGTCGCTTGGTGACCCGGATCACAGTCCGCCGCTGTCAGGTTTCGTGTCGCCGTCCGGTTCAGGAAGCGAACACCGACCGGACAGGAGTGAGACCATGAAGCACCGAATCGTCGTTCTCGGAGCCGGATACGCCGGAGCCAACGCCGCCGGGCGCCTTGCCAAGCGGCTGCACCCCGCCGACACCGAGATCACCCTCGTCAACGCCGATCCCGAGTTCGTCGAGCGGGTCCGCATGCACCAGCTCGCGACCGGCCAGGACCTGAAACCCCGCCTGCTGACCGACGTCTTCGCGGGCACGGGCGTGCGGGTGCGGACGGCGCGGGTCACCACGGTCGACACCGAACGCAAGACCGTCGCCCTCGACGACGGCGAAATCGCCTACGACACGCTCGTCTACGCGCTCGGCAGCGCGGCCGCGGACCGCGGCGTTCCCGGCGTCGCGGAACACGCTCACCACATCGACGGCAAGGGTTCCGCGCTGCGGCTGCGTGACCGTCTCGCCGCCCTGGCGGCGGGCGGGACCGTGCTCGTCGTCGGCGGTGGACTGACCGGCATCGAAGCCGTCACGGAGATCGCGGAAGCGCGGCCGGATCTCGAAGTCTCCTTCGCGGTCCGCGGCGGCCTGGGCGCCTGGATGAGCGAGAAGGCCCAGCGTCATCTGCGCGGGACCTTCGAGAGGCTCGGCATCACCTTGTACGAGGACACCGACATCACACGTGTCGGGCCGGACGGGGCGATGACCGCGGCCGGCCGCGAGATTCCCGCCCAGGTGACCGTTTGGACGGCCGGTTTCGCCGTCCATCCCATCGCCGCCGCCACGACCCTGGACGTCTCCGCGACGGGACAGATCGTCGTGGACGACACGCTGCGGTCGGTCTCGCACGCGGACGTCTACGCCGTCGGCGACGCCGCGCTCGCGCCGGGCGTGAACGGCATGCCACTGCGCATGTCCTGCGCCTCGGGAGTTCCCACGGCTTACCGCGCGGCCGACGCCATCGTCGCCGTTCTGACCGGAGGCTCGCTCCCCGAGAACAAGATCGGGTACACCGGCCAGTGCGTCAGCCTCGGCCGCCGCGACGCCGTCGTGCAGTGGGTGACCCCGGACGACCGGCCCAAGGACTCGGCGCTCACCGGCAAGACGGCCGCACGCCTCAAGGAGATCATCTGCAAGGCCGCGGCCTGGAGCATCTCGCATCCGACGTCGATGCTTCCCGTGCGCCGCCGCCGGATCGTCCCGGCCCCAGCACCCGTCAGCGTGTGACACCCCGCCCCGCCGAACAAGGGAACGATCATGATCCTGATCACCGGAGCGAACGGCGTCGTAGGACGTCAGGTGATGAATGTGTTGCTGAACCGAGGAATCGGCGTCGCCGCGGTCACGCGCGGCGACGGGTCCGGGCTTCCCGGCGACGTGGAAGTCGTTGCCGGGGACCTGTTTCGCCCTGGCTGGATCGAGACGGCCCTGGAAGGTTTTGAAGCGGTCCAGATCAGCCCGCGTGCCACCGGTCCCGGCCTCGAAGAGCTGCTGAAGCTCGCGGCCGAGCGAGGTGTACGGCGTGTGGTGCTGCTGTCGGCCACCACCGTGGAGTACCCGGCCGGGGAAGCCCGTTTCGCCGCACAGTTCCAGTACGCCGAAGACCTCGTCACGCGTTCAGGTCTGGAGTGGACGGTGCTGCGCCTGGCGGATTTCGCCGCCAACGCGCTGGCTTGGGCACCGCAGATCAAGGCGGGCGACGTGGTGCGCGGCGCGTACGGCCGGGCCGCCACGTCCCCGATCCACGAAACCGACATCGCCGCAGTGGCCGCGCGAGCACTTCGCGGCGATCTCCCGGCGGAGTCGGTGTACACGCTGACCGGCCCGGGATCGGTGGACCAGCACGAGAAGGTGCGGCTCATCGGTGCGGCCATCGATCGGCCACTGTCCTTCCAGGAGCTTCCACCCGAGCAGGTACGGCAGGGCATGCTCGCGCAGGGACTCCCCGAGGAAGTCCCCGCCCGCCTGCTCGGCTCCCTGGCCGACTACAGCGAGCGTCCCGGACCGACGACCACCACGGTGGAAGCACTCCTCGGCCGTCCGGCGCTCACGTTCGACGGCTGGGCGCGCGACAACGCGGCGGCTTTTCAGGCCCAGCCGATCTTTTCGTAGAACGGCGTGATCCAGGCCCCGAACCGTTCCCCGTGGGCCTCCTGAGCAGCGGCCACGACGCCGTCCGGATCCTCGGCCGGCGTCAAGCCGCGCTCCCGGAGCCACTCGACGAACAGCTCGTGCGAGCCGCTGTGGTCGTCGTCTTCCTCGCGGTAGTAGTAGGCCGAATCGTGGTCGACCATGATCTCGGCGTCGAAACCCAGCAGCCGCAGGAGATCCGTGAACTCGCGGGCGACGACGTGCTCACCACCCTCGTCGCCGAAGACGACGACAGGCGACCGGGCGAGGTCCGTCTCGTCATCGGCTCGCCAGATCGCGTACGTCGAGCCGCTCCCGTTCGCCTGGGCGAAGGGGACCACCCGCGAGAGGAACTCGGGGTCGTCCAGCTCCTGGGGGAAGCGGCTTTTGTCGTCGTAGTCGTGCAGCTCGAAACCGTCGGCGAGGTAGTCGCGCGTCGAGTCGTAAAGGTCCTTCAGCTCGTTCAGGACCGGAATCGGTGAGTACACGCGGTCACCTTATGTCGCGACGGGCTTCGGCGGCGTCGAGTGCGGGCGCGAGTGGTGCGAGTGCGGTGCGGAGCAGGTCGGGCAGTGAGCCGGACGGTACGACGAGCCCGCCGGCCGTGAGAGACGCGGCGCTCGGCTGGAGCCATCGCTGGAGCGCGATGCGCACCGCGGCGGTCACGCTCGCCGCGAGCACAAGGGCGATGTGCGGCGGAATGTCGCCCTGGCGTTGGGCGATCGCGTCGGCGAGGGGGAGTTCGAGCGCGCTGGTGGTGTCGGCGAAGGCGTCGCGCAGTGCTGGACGGGTGGTGATCAGCAGCAGCGCGTCGCGATGGTGTTCGCCCGGGTCGGTGTACTGCTCGACGATCGCTTCGATCACGGCGTCGGCGAGGCCGACTTCGGCGGGCCGGGCCACCACCGCCGCCGCGATCCGCGCTTCCCGATCGGCGGTGACGGCGGCGACGATGGCGTGCTCGCGGCTGGAGAAGTAGTTGTTGTAGGTCCGGGGCGAGACTCCGGCGGCTTCGGCGATGTCGTCGACGCGCACGTTCTCGGGACCACGCTCCAGGGCCAGCCGCAGCGCCGCCTCGCGCAAGGTCTTTCGGGTGGCCTGCTTCTTCTGATCGCGCAATCCGGTCCGCCGTGTCGTCACCGGCCGAGTATCCCAGCATACTTGCGCGAACGCAAACTTGCGCGCGCGCAAGTTTCTGCCTAGCCTCGGGCACCACAGCCCGACACGAGAGGACCGAACCCATGCGTGCCAAAGGCATCGCCTACGACACCGGCTTTGTCCGGGGCGGCGAGAACTCCCGCGAGAACTTCGATCTCGACCTGGTGAAACGGGAGCTGGCCATCATCCGTGACGACCTGCACTGCAACGCCGTGCATCTCGTCGGCGGCGATCCGGAACGGCTGGAACAGGCCGCTCACCTCGCCGCCGAGCTCGGGCTGGAGGTCTGGTTCTCGCCCTACCCGCTGGAGCTGACGGCCCAGGAGATGCTGGCGTTGTTCACCGACAGCGCGCGGCGGGCGGAGCGGGTCCGGCGGACTGGAGCCGAAGTCGTGTTCGTCACCGGCGTCGAGCTGAGCCTCATGGACCACGGATTCCTGCCCGGTGACGACATCGCCGAGCGGCTCGAACGACTGTTCAGCATGCCGGAGAGCCTGGGTGAGCGAGTCGCCGAGGCGAGTGCGCGCCTCAACGACTTCCTCGAGGAGGTCGTGGCAACGGTCCGTGAGCGCTTTCACGGGAAGATCACTTACGCCTGCATCCCGTTCGAGCGGGTCGACTGGACCCTCTTCGACATCATGTCGGTCGAACTCATCCGGTCCGCGGAGGTGGCCGACCGGTTCCAGGAAGGGGTGCGCGCCCTTGTGGCGCAAGGAAAACCGCTCGCGATCACCGGCTTCGGCACGGCCACCTGGCGCGGCGCGGGCGACCTGGCGCCGCGCAGTATGGAGATCGTCGAGCACGACGAGATCGGCCGCCCGGTCCGGCTGAACGGGGAGTACGACCGCGACGAGGCCGGGCAGGCCAAGTACCTGCGCGAGCTGCTGGAGATCTTCGACGCCGAAGGTGTCGACGGCGCCTTCGTCTACCTTTTCGCGCTCTCCAACTACCCGCACCGTCCCGACGACCCTCGCCGTGACCTGGATCTGGCCAGTCTCGGCATCGTCAAAGTCCTCGAAGACCGCGACGGCGAAACCTATCCGGGCATGCCGTGGGAACCCAAGGCCGCGTTCGCGGCCCTCGCCGACTACTACCGCGGCTGAACACGGCGGCCCCGCTCCCTGGGGGAACGGGGCCGCCGGTCACGCGGTTATCTGACGTACACCGAGTAGCCGATGCCACCCGACTTGGTGCCGTCGGCCGTGTTGCCCCGCACGTGGACCGAGTAGATACCTCGGTCCGGTGGGGTCCACGTCATCGTCCCCGCACCCGAACCGTCCGCCGGTACGGTGATCTCCTCGGTCACGGCACCCCGGTCGTTCCGGACGGAGTAGGTGTACGAGACGATGCCCGGCATACCCGGCGTGAAGGTGAACGTCCCCGGCACACCGGCACCGCCCGACCATGTGCTTTCCGGGTATTCCTTCGACGACACGTACGGCGCGCTCAATATGTTGAAGTAGTACGTTTTCTCCTGCGAGGAGACGTTGTCGGCGGTCACCGTACGCACCCGCAGGTTGTGGCCGGCCGAGCCGGCCGGTGGCAGCGGGGGAGTCCACGCCAGCACGGCGCGCCCGTTCTCGGCGGCCGTCCGCTGGAACGGACCCCAGTTGAACGAGTATTCGAACGCCACCGCGCCCGGCTGGCGGGCTTCGAACGTGAAGCTGCCGGGGAACACCCGCCCGTTCGCCTGGAACTCCTTCGAGGTCACCGTCGGATCGTTCGTCACCGTCCACGTGATGTTGCCCGTCGAGGACCACACGCCCGCCGTGTTCCTCGCGCGCACCAGCATCTCGTAGTCGCCGATCCTCGGCGGGGTGTAGCTCACCGTCGCGGTGTTCCCGCTGACCGGCACGGTCCACCTGGTCGCCGGGTCCGCCGCCGGCCAGTACTCGAACTCCACGGCGTTCGGCATCGGGGTGGTGAACGTGAACGTGACGGCTCTGCCCTCCGTCCCGATGTCGCCCACGTAGCCGATCGTGGGTCGCCAGGTGTTGAGCCACAACCGTTTCTCCGTCACCGGGGACAGCTCGCCGGACGCGTCGCGGGCCTGGACCCGCAGCAGGTTCTGGTCGGCCGAGGCGAATTCGACCGGCAGCGCGGCGGTTCCGTCGGCGTTCGCCTTGACCGTCCACTTCGTACTCTCGGCACTCGCGAACCAGTAGTCGTACTCGACGACGTGCGGCATTCTCGGTTTCGCCGTGTACGTGACCGACGTGCCCAGGTCGACGTTTTCGGGCCCGCTCACCACCGGTGACGCGTCGACGAGGAATCGGTACTCCCGTTCCGGCGACTTCACGCCCGACGTGTCGGTGCTGCGCACGAACAGCACGTGATCACCACCGGTGGCCGGCGTGATCGTCACCTCGGCGACGCCGTCCTGGCCCGCCGTGACCGTGGCGGACGCGCCGTCGTCCAGCCGGTAGCCGTACGCCACGACGTTCGGCATCCCCGGCGCGAACCGGAACACGCCCGGCACGCCGATGCCGCCGTCCGGGCCGCCCTGCGGCGGGTAGCGGTCGGACGTGACCGTCGGCCGCGTCTCCTTGACGATGAACGAGTAGTAGGTGCTGAGCGAGAGGTTGCCAGCCCGGTCCCACGCCCGCACGACCACCGACTGCCAGCCGTTGGCCGTCGGCGTGAAGCTGACCGTGCCCGTGCCATCGGGGCCCGCGGCGATCTCCCGAGTCCCCGCGCCGAAGTTGTAGTCGTACCGCACGACGTCGGTGGAACCGTTGGGGGAGAAGGTGAACTCGCCCGCCACACCGACCCCGCCGCCCTCGGCGCCTGCCGGGTACGTCGCGGAGACGACGGCAGGCGCGTTCGGATCCGTGCGGTCGACGGTGAACCGGCACGGGGCAGTCGTGGACGACTTCGCCCCCCAGCTGTCCTGTGCGTACACCTCCCACGCGTAGGTACCGTCGGCGAGGCCCGAGGTGTCCGGGTACGCCGCGGCGGGATTGCCCGACCCGGTACCCGTGTGCCGTTGCGCCGGGTCCGCCACCGGCCACCACGTGAACCGCCCGTACGTGGGGTCGCCGTCCGGGTCGGATATCTGTGCGCTCAGCTTCGCCTGGTCGCTCACCAGCGCGCCGGCGCCGTCCTTGGCACAGGGTTCGTCATTGGTGCGCAGGTCGGTCGGCGTCGCGGGCGGAGCGTTGTCGACCACCCGCAGCGTCGCCGGGGCCTTGATCATCCGATAGAACGCCGGGTCCGCCTCGTGGGCTTCGGCGACGCGGAAGCCCAGTGTGAGGTGACGGACCTTGTGTTCGATCGCGTCCCGCACCGCGGTGGTGACGTCGAACGTGGCGTCGTTGTCGATGCAGGTGCCATCGGCACCCCTGGACGCCACCCGTGTCCGCTCCGCCGGGCGGCTCTGCCAGGTCGATTGCTTGGTGTAGGCGGAGGTCCGCCACACCTCGGTGGCGCGGCCGTCACAGCCGACGTAGTGCGTCTCGCCTGCCGACAGCAGCACCGTCGTGAACGGCACACCCCGCAACGAGCGCAGGTCGAAATTCACGTAGGAGCGTTGAAGGTGCGGTGTGCTGTCCCCGGTGCCGATCGGCAGGTTGCCGGATGGCTTGAAGTAGGCGGTGGTCGGTGTCGCCGAGTCGACGTAACCCCAGGACGTCGCGGACAGCGTCACCTCTGAACGCTGTTGATCAGTGGTCGCCGCTGCCGCCATCCCGCCATCGGTGACGGTGAGCGCGATGGCGAGCGCGACAGCGGACAACGTCAGTGATCTTCGTAAGGTCATGCTGGCCCTCCCCTTGTGGCATGCACGACGTACACGCCTCAAGGGGAGGGTTGGTTGCCCCTCGTCCTAAGCCGTCGGGCGGCCGGCCCCGGCGTAGTCGTCGCCCTGCTTCCGGTAGGTGTGCACCTGTACCGCCTGCCCGGTCTGCGGGGCGTCGATCATCTGCTGGTTCCCGATGTACAGCCCGACGTGGTGGATCTTCGTGTTCGGTTCGCCGTAGAAGATCAGGTCGCCCAGCTGGGGATCGGTCACCTTGTCCACGCTGTGGTACTGCGTGTGGGCGGTGCGCATGAGCTTGACGCCGGCGCTGGCGTACGCGGCCGTCGTCAGGCCGGAGCAGTCGAAACCGGGGTCGCTGCCACCGGTGCCGTTGCCACCCCAGACGTAGGGCAGCCCGATCTTGTCGATGGCGAAGTTGACCGCGCTCAAGGCCGCCGCGTTCGGCGGCTGCGGGCTCTGGCCGACCGTGCCGTAGACGTTCACCGTCGCGAGCGTGCGGTGCATCAGCAGCGGCGCGGGCTGCAGCGTGCTGACGGCGTTCCACCACGTCTGACCCTGGCCGAGGTCGCGGCCGCCCGCGCACAGGGCACGCCCGGCGGTGAGCGTGGCGTCGTCGATGTTCTGCGGGTTCGGTTTGCCGCCCGTCGCCGACGCCTGGAACCGGTCCCACACCGACGGCGTCAGCTGCAGCGGGCCGCTCGCGTTCGCGGACGAGACGACCTTGTTGTAGAAGTCGCGGACCTCGATCGCGCCGAGCGGCTTGGTCAGCACGCCGTCGGCGTTCAGCCCCGAACCGGTGGCGCGGCCGTGATCGGAGGCGATCTTCCCGAGCGCGGCCAGCGTCACCCAGGAAAGACGGCACCTCGGCGTTTCCTTGCTCAGCGCGACGGTGGTCTTCGCGTAGCCGGTCATCGCGCGCAGCGGGATGTCGAGCCAGCCGCTGGTCTTCGACACCCAGGCGTCGAACTCCTGCCCCATCTGCTGGGGGACCTTCGGCTGTTCCTTCGGCATTTCCGCCGGGGCGGACGACGGCGACGGCGGCGCGGGCGGGGCCGAGGACTGGACGGCGGCGGCCTCCGTCTTCGGCTCTTCCTTCGGCGCGAAGGTGATGGCGGCGACCAGGGCGGCGCCCGCGACGACGACGGCGGCGATGATCACCGGGAGTCTGCGGCGGCGGGAGGTTTCCTGTTCCATCACCGGCCCCCGGTGATCCGGCCGAGGACGAACTCGCGGAAGGCGTCGACGTCGGTGGTCAGCGCGACGTCGATGGTGCGGCCCGGCACGGCCTGCGGATCGGTGCTTCGCAGCCTTCGCCGGTCTACCAGTGTCGCGCCGCGCGCGGGGCCGAAGCCGCACTCGACGTCCACGGGGTACGACTCGAGGTCGAGGACGCCCGGCCGGATCGCTTCGGCCACCGCGACCGCGTCGTGCATGACCATCCCCGGCATGCCGAGGATCGGGGTGTAGTGCTTCACGTACGTCGGGGTCAGCGCTTCGAGTGCCGCGCCGAGCGGGCCGGACGCGGCGAGTTTGCCCAGCCAGTCCGTGTCGACCGAGCATTGGTGCGTGATGTCCAGCGGGACCAGCACCGTCGGGATGTCCTCGTCGACCAGCACCCGGCGCGCGGCCTCGGGGTCGCTCCAGATGTTGAACTCGGCCGCCGTGGTGGAGTTCCCCTTGGTCACCCCGCCGCCCATGACGACGATCCGGCCGATCTTCTCGCGGATGCCCGGATGGGCCGCCAGCAGCAGCGCGATATTCGTCAGCGGGCCGATCGGGGCGATGGTCACCGGCTCGTCGGCGGCTTCCAGCAGATCCACCAGCAGCCGGACGGCGCCGCGTTCGTCGAGCGGGCGCTTCGCCTCCGGCAGCGTCCCGGCGTGGCCGGAAAGGCCGTCCTGGCCGTGGACGTACCCGGCGGGCTTGGCGTTGTCGTACACCAGCGGCCGCGCGGCGCCGGCGGCGACCGGGACGTCGTCGCGGCCGAAGAGCTGCAGCAGGCGGCGGGCGTTGGCGGTGGTGTGGCTCAGCGGGACGTTGCCGAACACCGTGGTCACGCCGAGGAGGTCGACGTCCTCGGATTGCGTGGCCAGCGCCAGCGCGAAGGCGTCGTCGACCCCCGGGTCGGTGTCGATGATCAGCTTGGTGCCCATGCGCGTGCTCCCCTTTGCGGTCGGCGGCCTGAACACAGGTTACGGTCACCGGTATGACGTCCATGTGGGGTGCGCCCGCGCTGTCGCGGCTCCGCGCCTGGGGCCAGGCCCGTCGTGATCCGCGTCAGGCGAAGTTCCTGACCAAGGATTCGCTGCGCTGGGTGCTGCGAAACCGCGCGTACACGCCTTGGTACCTGGTCCGCTACTGGCGGCTGCTGAAGTTCCGGATCGCGAACCCGCACATCATCCTGCGGGGGATGGTGTTCCTCGGCAAGGACGTCGAGATCCACTGCCGCCCCGGCTACGGGCGGCTGGAGATCGGCCGCTGGGTGCACATCGGCGACGGCAACGCGATCCGCTGCCACGAGGGTTCGCTGCGCATCGGCGACAAGGCGGTGTTCGGGCGGCAGAACGTCCTCAACGGCTACCTCGACATCGAGCTCGGCGCGGCCACGCTCGTCGCGGACTGGGTGTACATCTGCGACTTCGACCACGTCACCACCGACATCACCGTCCCGATCAAGGACCAGGGCATCGTGAAGTCGCCGGTGCGGATCGGGCCGGACACCTGGATCGGCACCAAGGTCTCCGTGCTCAAGGGCACCCGGGTCGGCCGCGGCTGCGTCCTCGGCGCGCACGCCGTGGTGCGAGGCGAGATCCCGGACTACTCGATCGCCGTCGGTTCGCCGGCGCGCGTGGTGCGGAACCGGCAGGACGACTACGCCGCCGACGCCGCCCGCCGCGAAGCCGTCGCCGACATGGCGCGCAAGGCGAACAAGGCGCTGCAGAAGACCCTGGGCGTCGACTCGTAACTCGCGTGCTCAGAGGCGTAACTCGCGTGCTCCGAGGCGGATCTCGCGTGCTCAGAGGCGTGACACGTGAGTTACGCCTCCAAGCACGCGAGTGCGGTGTCCAAGCACGCGAGTGCGGGCTTTGGTCACGCGAGTTACGCGAAACTAGCCGCGCAGTTGCTCCCGGACCTCCATGAGCGCGAAGCCCAGGAGGTTCTGCCCGCGCCAGTAGTCGGGGCGCGTGGCGTTCTTGTCCTCGCGGGCGAGGCCGCTGCCCCAGACCAGGTCCATCCTGGAGGCCTCGACGATCACCTTGTCGCCCGTGGCCAGCAGGAACTCACGCTCTTCGGCGTGCTGGCGGAACTTCTCGAGGTTGCCGTCGATGACGATGTCGAAGCGGTGCCGCTCCCAGACCTCGGCGTCGAAACCGGTGACCTCGCGGCCGAGGATCTTGGCGGTTTTGGGGTCCGGCGCCCGACGGATGTTCGCCGCGGCCTCGTGATCGCCGAACAGTTCCGCCTTGCTCGCCATCATGAAGTGCTCGGCCGTCGGGTAGCGCTCGCCGTTCACCACGAACGGTGCCAGCCACCACTGGCTCAGGCAGGCCGCGTTGACCCGGCCGCTCTTGAGCGGGGTGTGGCCGTAGAAGAGCTGGTACTCGGGCTCCGCGCCGCTGTGGACCAGCTCGCGCAACGCATCGAGACTCCGGACTCCGTCGACCTTGCTCACCATGGCGACCAGTGGACCACAGGCCACCGACACCTTTCGCAGTGGCCCACCACGGAAGTTCAGACCAGGAAGTGGAACAGCGGGCTGCCCGGCTCCACCCGCTCGACCTGCAGCGGGCTCACCTCCAGCCGGTGCAGCAGGCCTTCCAGGTCGCCGGGCCGCGCGAGTTCGACGCCGATCAGCGCCGGGCCGGTCTCGCGGCTGTTGCGTTTCACGTACTCGAACCGCGTGATGTCGTCGTCCGGCCCGAGGACCTCGTCGAGGAACCGCCGCAGCGCGCCGGGCTCCTGCGGGAAACCCACCAGGAAGTAGTGCTTCAGCCCTTCGTGGATCAGCGACCGTTCGAGCACTTCGCCGTAGCGGCTGACGTCGTTGTTGCCGCCGGAGACGACGCACACCACGATCTGCCCGGGATCGATCTTCACCGTCGTGCCCAGCGCGGCGGTCGCGAGCGCGCCCGCGGGCTCGGCGATCACGCCGTCGGACTGGTACATCGCGAGCATTTCCGTGCAGATCGCGCCCTCGGCGACGTCGGTGAGCTCGACCCCGCCGTCACGGACCAGCGGGTACGTCACCGCTCCGGCCTGCGCGACCGCCGCGCCGTCCACGAAGGTGTCGACGCTTTCGAGCCGCACCGGCTCACCGGCCGCCAGCGCGGCCGCCATGCAGGTCGCGCCCGCCGGTTCGACGCCGACGATCCGCATCTCCGGCGCCCGTTCCGCGGCCCACGCGGCGATCCCCGCGAGCAGCCCGCCCCCGCCGACCGGCACCACCATCACGTCCGGGATGAACCCGAGCTGCGCGACGACCTCCATCGCGACCGTGCCCTGACCGGCCACCGTCTCCGGCGCGTCGAAGGCGGGGACCAGCGTCGCGCCGGTGCTCTCCGCGTCCTGCTTCGCGGTGGTGAAGGCGTCTTCGTAGGTCTCTCCGACGACTATGACTTCGATATGTGAGCCGCCCAGTGTCGCGATCCGCTCGCGCTTCTGCCGGGGAGTCGTGCCGGGAACGTAGACGCGGCCGTTCGCGCCGAGCCGGCGGCACGCGTACGCGACGCCTTGCGCGTGATTGCCCGCGCTCGCGCAGACGACGCCGCGCTCCCGGTGCTCCGCGTCGAGCTGGACGATGAAGTTGTACGCGCCGCGGATCTTGTACGAGCGCACGGTCTGCAGGTCTTCGCGTTTGAGCCAGACCCGGGCGTCGACCCGCGCCGAGAGCCGCTCGTTCGGTTCGAGCGGCGTGCGGGTCACCACCCCGGCCAATCGCTTGGCGGCCTCTTCGACCGTTCGGGCGCTCACCGTTTCGATCCCTTGCACGAATGCTGAATGTACTGACCGGCCCCGGCCACGACGGAGAGACGTCCGCTTTCCGCCTGGGCCGGTGCAACCGAACCGGGCACGGCGACCGTCTCCCGGTCATGACGGCGTTCACCCGGTCCCTCGCGCTCGGCCTGGTCATACTGCTCGCGGCCTGCGGAGCGGAACCCACCCGTGAGGAACTTCCGGCGCCGCTGCCCGTCACCCAGCAGGTGACGCCCGGCACGGCAGCGGCGGTCAAGGCGGCCGGCGGTTTCGGGCTTGACCTGCTCACCGCGCCGGCGCTGGCGGGCGGGGCGAACCTGGTGCTGTCCCCGGCGAGCGTGTCCACCGCGCTGCAAATGGTCGGCGCGGGCGCGAAGGGCGACACCGCCATGCAGATCCGGAAGGTGCTGCGACTTCCCGGAGACGGATCTCCCGTTCCGCCGGTCGCCGGTCACGAGGACCTGAAGGTGTCGAACACCGCCTGGATCCAGCGAGGGCTCGGGATCAAGCCCGGATACCGGGACGTTTTGCGCGACCGGTTCGGTGCGGCGACGAGCGAGGAGGACTTCGCCGCCGACCCCGGCGGCGCCCGCGACCGGATCAACCGGACGGTGGCGGACCAGACCGAGGGGAGGATCCCTGACCTCTTCCCGGAGACGGCGATCACCGACGAAACCAGGCTCGTCCTCGCCAACGCCCTGTACCTGAAAGTGCCCTGGGCGCGGGAGTTCCCCCGCGACCGGACGGCGGACGCGCCGTTCACCCGGGCCGACGGGTCGACGGTGACCGTCCCGATGATGCGTACCGCGCCGGAGGTTCAGTTGGGCTACGCCGAAGGGCCGGGCTACCAGGCGGTCACACTGCCTTACCGCGGCGGGCGGCTGGCCTTCACCGTGATCGTGCCCGCGGCGATCGACGCCTTGCGCGGCAAGGGAATCGCCGCGCTGCTCGGCGAGATCCGGCCGGCCACCGTGGACCTGGCCATGCCCAGGTTCACCGTCAGGTCCGCGCTGGACCTGACGGCGCCGCTCAAGGAGGCGGGCATGCCCTCGGCGTTCGAACCCGGCGCCGACTTCAGCGGCATCACCGACGAAGCCCGGCTGCGGATCGCTTCCGTGCAGCACAAGACCTTCGTCCAGGTCGACGAGGAGGGCACCGAGGCCGCGGCGGCCACGGGCGTCGATGCCCGCGCCGTGTCCGCGGAGGTGCCGCGCACCGTGACCGTCGACCGCCCGTTCCTCTTCGTCATCACCGACACGGCCACCGGGGCGCCGTTGTTCCTCGGCAGGATCGGCGACCCGGCGGCGTGACCGGCCGAAGGCTAGCGGAAAGCGGCCAAATGCGTGCGTGCCCAGGTCGCGAACGGCCGCGGCTCCCGTCCCGTGAGGTCCTCGACGGCACCCGTGACCGCGGAGTCGTCGAACTCGCCCCCCGCGAAGAAACGGAAGAAGGCGTCGACGTACTTCTCCGGCATCTCCGCGCTCATCGTCACGCGGGCCTCGGCGTCCGAAAGCGGTTCCAGCCGTAGCTCCCGTCCGAGCAGTTCACTCAGGACACGGAGCCGGTCGGCGGGCCGGAGCGAACCCGGCCCGGTGATGGCGTACGCGAGCCCCTCGTGTCCCGGCGTGGTCAGTGACTCCGCGGCGACGGCGGCGATGTCGTACGGGTCGATCGTCGCCACCGGGACGTTCGCGAACGGCTCGCGGACGACGTCCCCGGCGCGAAGCTGCGGGACCCACTGCAGCGAGTTCGACATGAACCCGCTCGGCCGCAGAAACGTCCACGCCAGCTTCGAAGCGCGCACCGCCGCCTCGGCCGCCATGTGCATTCCCGCGACGGCGTTGTCCGCGTGCCCGCCGACGACCGAACGGGACGACAGCAGCGTGACGTGCTCGACGCCCGCGTCCCGCATCACCGCCAGCGCGCCGGGCATGTCCTCGTAGCCGCCGAGCAGGAAGACCGCCCGGACACCGGCCAACGCCGGTTTCAGGCTCGCCGGCTCGTCGAGATCTCCCGTCACTCCTTCGACGCCGTCCGGCAACGGCCGCGGCGTGCGGACCAGCGCTCTGACGGGATGCCCGCCACGCGCCAGGATTCCGGTCAGTTCCGAGCCGACGTTGCCGCCTGCCCCGGTCACCAAGATCATTATTTTCTCCCCAGTGCGGTGGCCGCCGTCACAGGCCGCGGCCGTCGTCGGTCACCCTGCCAGGGAGATCAGGGCGGCTCAAGGCGACTTGGGCACCGCCGGGTACGGGACGAAGGTGCTCGTGTTCTCGTCGACGGTCAGCTGTTTGCCGATCGTCGGGAACGCGCGCTGCGAGCAGGCCGGGCGTTCGCAGACTTTGCACCCCATGCCGATCGGGGTGGCCGCGGCCCGGTCGTCGAGGTCGAGCCCGGTCGAGTAGATCAGCCGTTTCGCGTGCCGCAGTTCGCAGCCGAGGCCGACGGTGAACGTCTTGCCGGGGCTGCCGTAGCCGCCGATGTTGCGGGACACCGTCCGCGCGACCCAGAAGTAGCTCTTCCCGTCGGGAAGGGTCGCGATCTGGGTGAGGATCTTGCCGGGCTGGGCGAACGCCTCGTAGATGTTCCACAGAGGACACGCGCCGCCGACGCGGGAGAAGTGGAAACCCGCGGCGGACTGGCGTTTCGACATGTTCCCCGCCCGGTCGACCCGCACGAACGAGAACGGCACGCCGCGGTTCTTCGGACGCTGCAACGTCGAGAGCCGGTGGCAGACGGTCTCGAAGCCGACGCCGAAGTGGTCGCACAGCCGCTCGATGTCGTAGCGGAAGCGTTCCGCGCTCGCCAGGAACGGTCCATAGGGGAGGATCAGCGCGCCCGCGAAGTAGTTCGCGAGCCCGACGCGGGCCAGCGAACGCGCGGCCGGCCCGGAGAACGCCCACGAGTCGGCGAGCTCGGTGATCAGGTCGTCGTATTCCAGCAACGCGATCTGCGAGGCCATCCGGAACGCCTGCTGCCCGACGCGCAGGCTAGGCGCCAGCCGCAGCACTCGCGGCCCCGGTTCGTACCGGTGCTGTTCGCCGTTGGTCTCGTCGATGCCCTCGTTCGTGACGTCGACGCCGTAGCGCTGGATCAGGGTCTCCTTCAGCGCCGCGAGCACCTGGCCACGCTGCAGAGGGATGTCGTGTGCCATCCGTTCGGCGCGTTCGTCCAGCTCGGCGACGTAGTTCTCCCGTTCGTAGAAGAAGTCGCGGACCTCTTCGTGCGGCAGGGCGGTCGCGGCGCTGCCGTGCAGGCCGAGGCCGTTTTCCATGGTCAGCGCGGCGGTGTTCTCCACGGCGTTGCGGTAGCTGCGGTGCAGTTTGACCAGGGCCTGGGCGATCGTCGGCAGGTTCGTGGCGAGGTCGTTGAGCTCGCTGTTCGTGACGTCCACGCCGAGGACCTCGTCGAGCAGCGCCTCTTTCACATCGGCCACCAGCCGGGCGGTGTCGTTGTTCGCGAAGAACTCGGTGTCCACACCGAACGCCTGCGTGATGCGAAGGAGCACCGGGACGGTCAGCGGACGCGAGTTGTGCTCGATCTGATTGAGGTAACTGGGTGAGATCTCCAGCACACGAGCGAGATCCGCCTGGCTCATCGACCGGCTTTCGCGCAGATGCCGCAGCTTCGCTCCGGCGAAGGTTTTGTCCACTGAGGCCTCTCTGTCCGCAAGGTTTCCGGGCCTGAACGATTCAGTGAACGGTCAAGCCCGTGGATTTTGCCCCGGCTTGCGAATCTGCGATTCGCAACCTTTGCAAGATGCTACGGAAGCTTCGCAGAAATTGGCAAATTGGAGGCCTGGATCGGATTTCCCCAGTCATGTCAGGGTCGGATCAGGAAAGGCGATCACTCGCAAACTTCGCAACACCGGGAGAATCCGATGACTCAGCACGCGCAGCAGCTGGAGCAGGCGGCCGCCGAACTGGCCAAGCAGTGGGAGACCGACCCCCGCTGGGCGGGCGTGAAGCGTTCGTACTCCGCGGCTGACGTGGTCAAGCTGCGCGGCAGCGTGGTCGAGGAGCACACGCTCGCTCGCCGCGGCGCCGAGAAGCTGTGGGACCTCCTGCACAACGAGGACTACGTCCACTCGCTGGGCGCACTGACCGGTAACCAGGCGGTGCAGCAGGTCCGCGCCGGCCTGAAGGCCATCTACCTGTCGGGCTGGCAGGTCGCCGCCGACGCCAACCTCTCCGGCCAGACCTACCCGGACCAGAGCCTCTACCCGGCCAACTCGGTGCCCGCCGTCGTCCGTCGCATCAACAACGCGCTGGGCCGCGCCGACCAGATCAACTGGGCCGAGGGCAACACCGACATCGACTGGTACGCCCCGATCGTCGCCGACGCCGAGGCCGGCTTCGGTGGCCCGCTCAACGCCTTCGAGCTGATGAAGGGCATGATCGCCGCCGGTGCCGCGGGTGTGCACTGGGAGGACCAGCTCGCGTCCGAGAAGAAGTGTGGTCACCTCGGCGGCAAGGTGCTGATCCCGACCAAGCAGCACGAGCGCACGCTGAACGCCGCCCGCCTCGCCGCGGACGTGCTGAACGTGCCGTCGCTGATCGTCGCCCGCACCGACGCACAGGCCGCCACGCTGATCACCAGCGACGTCGACGAGCGTGACCGCAAGTACGTCACCGGCGAGCGCACCGCCGAGGGCTTCTACAACGTCACCAACGGCATCGACCCCTGCATCGACCGCGGTCTCGCCTACGCCGAGTACGCCGACCTGCTGTGGATGGAGACCTCCAAGCCGGACCTCGAGGTCGCCCGTCAGTTCGCCGAGGCGATCAAGGCCAAGTACCCGGACCAGATGCTGGCCTACAACTGCTCGCCGTCGTTCAACTGGAAGAAGCACCTGGACGACGCGACGATCGCGAAGTTCCAGCGCGAGCTCGGCCACATGGGCTACAAGTTCCAGTTCATCACCCTGGCGGGCTTCCACGCCCTGAACTACTCGATGTTCGACCTGGCGCACGGTTACGCCCGCGAGGGCATGACCGCCTACGTCGACCTGCAGGAGCGTGAGTTCGCTTCGGAGGACCGCGGTTACACCGCCACGAAGCACCAGCGCGAGGTCGGCACCGGCTGGTTCGACAACGTCGCGACCGCGCTGAACCCGGAGAGCTCGACCACCGCGCTCGCCGGTTCCACCGAGGCCGAGCAGTTCTGATCCCTCGCAAGTAGGTGCCAGGTGGCGGTCTCTCGACTCCCAGGGGAGACCGCCACCTCCCATCCCCTTCAATCTCTCGCGAAGCCCCAGCGGAGGCACACCATGGTTGAGAAGCTGAACTACCGGATCGACGTCTGCGGACCCGCCGGTGACCGGTTCGACGAGATCCTCACCCCGGCCGCACTGGACTTCGTGGCCAAACTGGACAACGCGTTCGCCGGCCGCCGCCGCGAGCTGCTCGACGCCCGCCGTCTGCGCCGCGAGAAGCTCCAGTCCGGTGAGGAGCCGCTGGGCTTCCTGCCCGAGACGCGTGCCATCCGCGACGACAGCAGCTGGTCGGTCGCCCCGGCCGCGCCCGGTCTCGAAGACCGCCGCGTCGAGATCACCGGCCCGACCGACCGCAAGATGACGGTCAACGCGCTGAACTCCGGCGCGAAGGTCTGGCTCGCCGACTTCGAGGACGCGACCTCGCCGACCTGGCACAACGTCATCGACGGCCAGCTCAACCTGTTCGACGCGATCCGCCGCAACATCGACTTCACCACCGAGGCGGGCAAGCGCTACACGATCGGCGAAGAGCCCGCGACGATCGTCGCCCGCCCCCGCGGCTGGCACCTGGTGGAGAAGCACATCCGCATCGACGGCCGCCCGGTCTCGGCGAGCCTGGTCGACTTCGGCCTCTACTTCTTCCACAACGCGCGCCAGCTGCTGGCCCGCGGCAGCGGCCCGTACTTCTACCTGCCGAAGCTCGAGAACCACCTCGAAGCGCGGCTGTGGAACGACGTCTTCCTGCTGGCGCAACGGGAACTCGGCATCCCGCGCGGTTCCGTCCGGGCCACCGTGCTGATCGAGACGATCACCGCCGCGTTCGAGATGGAGGAGATCCTCTACGAACTGCGCGAGCACGTCTCCGGGCTGAACGCCGGCCGCTGGGACTACATCTTCAGCGTCATCAAGAACTTCTCCTCGCACGGCGCGGACTTCGTGCTGCCTGACCGCGCGCAGGTGACGATGACCGTCCCGTTCATGCGGGCCTACACCGAACTGCTGGTGCGCACCTGCCACAAGCGCGGGGCGCACGCCATCGGCGGCATGGCCGCGTTCATCCCGAGCAAGGACCCGGAGATCAACGCGACCGCGCTCGAGAAGGTCCGTCAGGACAAGGAACGCGAGGCGAACGACGGTTTCGACGGCTCGTGGGTCGCGCATCCCGGTCTCGTCCCGGTCTGCCGCGAGGTGTTCGACGAGGTGCTCGGCGGCTGGCCCAACCAGCTCGGCAAGCTCCGTGAGGACGTCGTCGTCACCGCCGAGGACCTGCTCGACGTCGCCAGCGCGGGCGGCGAGGTCACCGAAGCCGGTGTCCGCGCCAACATCAACGTCGCGCTGCGCTACATCGACGCGTGGCTGCGCGGTACGGGCGCGGCGGCGATCCACAACCTGATGGAGGACGCCGCCACCGCCGAGATCGCCCGCTGCCAGGTGTGGCAGTGGATCCGCAACGGCACGAAGCTCGAAGACGGCACCGCGCTCACCCGCGAGCTGGCCGTGTCCTATTTGGACGAAGAGCTGGCGTCGGTGCGGGCCGAGCTGGGCGAGGGCAACCGGCTCGGCGACGCCTACGAGATCTTCACCGAGACCGCGCTGGGCGAGAAGCTGCCGAGCTTCCTCACCACCGGCGCGTACGCGCGATACCTGACCGCGCGGTGACGCAGGCTCCGGCCGCCTCTACCTGACGCGGGGCGGCCGGGTTCCACACCGGTTTGGGACGGTGTGGCCCAACGGGTCCGGTGGCGGCGGCTCCCCGCCACCGGACCCGCTTCACGCGCGCGCCCCTCCGGTAGCGCTGTCGGGCGTGCGCTTCGCCGCGGAGGCCCGTCCTCACCACACCACCGTGGACGGGGCCTCCGCGGCCTTCCGCCGTGCGCGAAAGCGGTGGCGAGGGATCCTCGGGCAGGTCACGATCGCGGGATGACGATCCTGAAGTTCAGCGGCGAGGTCGCCGAGTTCTATCAGCGCTACCGCCGCGGCTACCCCGTCGAAGTCTTCGACAAGCTGGTGGCGGAATTCGGGCTGTCCACCGAGGACACGGCACTGGACCTCGGCTGCGGCACCGGTCAGCTGACCCGGCCGCTCGCCGCCAGGACCCGCTCGGTCATCGGGATGGATCCCGAACCGGACATGCTCGCCCAAGCCAGGAAAGTGGCGTCCGGGCTCACCAACGTGAACTGGCTCGTCGGTGCCGACAGCGACGTTCCGGCGCTGCGGACGTTGCTGGGGCGGGACGGTCTCGGCGTGGTCACGATCGGGCAGGCCCTGCACTGGATGGACCACGCGACCTTGTTCCCCGTGCTCCGTTCGCTGCTGCGGCCCGGCGGCGGGGTCGCCGTGCTCACCAACGGGGCGCCGATGTGGCTGCACGAGAGTTCGTGGTCGAAAGCATTGCGCGAATACCTTTCCGGCTGGCTCGGTCAGCCGCTCGTGCGTACCTGCGGGGCCGAACAAGAGGAACAGGACCGGTACCGCGCGAGCCTGGAGGCCGCCGGTTTCGCCACCGGTTCGCGCGTGGTGGAGTACGAGGACGAAATCGACCTGGAATTCGTCATCGGCGCGGTCTACTCCGCGACCCCGGAGAACAGGTTGCCGAAGCCGGCCGAGCGCGCCGGATTCGAGGAGCGGCTGAGCGCTGCCATTTCCCCGTACGCGCCGTTCGTGGAGCCGGTTCAGGTACGGATGCTGACCGGCAGAAAGGGATGAACCGGTCACGGACCGCGAATAGGTAGGGATACGTAGTGATTCCCCCGTTGTTTCGGCGGCGGGTCGCGCGGATGCTCGGCGCCGGGTGGGAATTCCGCCCGTTTCCCCGAGGAGCCACCATGAAGAAGCAGTTGAGGACCCTCTTGGCCGCGACCTTCGCCGTCGTCGCCGTCGCCCTCGCCGCCCCGGCGGTGTCCGCTTCGGCCGGGGTCTCGGTGCAGCCGGGCTGTGTTCGGCCCTGCCACTTCTGATCTTCGTCACCTAGAGCAGCCCCGGGGGTCGCGCCCCTCGCGACCCGCGACGCTCGTGAGGGGGGATCCGGGTCCCCCGACGTCCCGGATTCCCCTTCGCCCCGCGCCACCGCCGCAAAGCGGCTGCTCGGCCGAAGTAACTCGCCCTTCACACCTTTCCCAAGTACATGAAGGGGTCCTTCACGTACTTCGAGCGGCGCGAAGGGCATCAGGACAGCTTGGGCCGGGGTCGTGAGTGGCGATTCGGGTTAGAACACGAATCGCCACTCACGACCCACACGCGCGTCCGCGATTAGTCCTCTGAATGCGTCGAGCGATCAGGGCTCGAAGGCGTTCCCGGTCGCGATCTTCGGCCGCCCCAGTTCCACCGGCTCCCCGGCGCGAGCCCGCCGGTAGACCGCGACGGTCGCTTCGGCGATCCGCCCCCAGTCGAAGTCCGCGGCCAGGCGCGACTGCGCGGTCAGCGCGCGGCGGGCGGCGGCGACCTCGTCGTCCAGCACCGCCTCGACGGCGTCCCCGAGGGCGTCGACGTCGCCGGGGCTGAACGCCAGGCCGGTCTCGCCGTCGACGACGACCTCGCCGAGCCCGCCCGCGGTCGAAGCGACCAGCGGCGCCTTCGCGGCGGCCGCCTCCAGGGCGACGATCCCGAACGGCTCGTAGCGGCTGGGCAGCACGACGGCGTCGGCCGCGGCCAGTACGGCGCGCAGTTCGCGGTCGGACAGGTGCCCGACGAAGTCCACCGCGCGGCGGACGCGCAGCTTGCGGGCCTGGTCGACCAGTTCCTCCAGATGCCGTCCCTTGCCGGCGACCACCAGCCGCGTCCCCGGTTTGGCGCGGCGGATCCGGGGGAGCGCGGCGAGCAGGTCCTGCACGCCCTTCTCCCATTCCAACCGTCCGAAGTAGAGCAGCAGGGGCGCGCCGGAGGGGCTGTAGACCTCGCGCGCGTGCGCGACCTCCTCCGCGGGCACCTGCCAGGTGCGTTCCTCGATGCCGTTGTGGATCACGGTGACCGCGTCACCGTCGACCTCGAACAGATGCGCCACCTCGCGGCGCATGGCCTGCGAACAGGTGATCAGCGCGTCCGAGCGGTTCGCGAGCCACCACTCGACCGAGTGAACCTGCTGGTTCAGCGGATGCGAGAGCCAGCCGGAGTGCCGCCCGGCCTCGGTGGCGTGGATCGTGCCGACCAGCGGCACCCGCGCGGCCTCCGCGATCGCGATCGCGGGGTGGGTGACCAGCCAGTCGTGCGCGTGCACCACGTCCGGCTGCCAGGTGCGCAGCAGGTCGGTGGCGGCGCGGACCATCGCGTGCCCCATGGCCAGCGTCCACGCGACGAGGTCCCGTTCGAAGGTCACGTGCATCGGGTCTTCGGCGACCCGGATGATCCGGACGCCCTCGACCACGCGATCGGTCCTGGGGTGGGTCTCGGCGTCGGTGCCCGCCGTGTGACGGCACAGGACGACCACGTCGTGCCCCTGCCGGGCGAGATGCCGGGCCAGGGCGTGGACGTGCCGTGCGAGTCCGCCGACGACCACGGGTGGGTACTCCCACGACAACATCAGCACGCGCATGGGTGGAGGTTACTCGTGAGTCGGTCGTCACCGGGACGGGGCGATCACCCCTGCCGGTGAACCCGATCGAGGGCGACAGGAGCGACGATCTTTGCCACCATCGGGTTGATGACGTCCTCGGTGAACGCGGCCGGACCGGCCTTCGAAACCGTCGAACCGGTGCTCTCGACGCCGTGGTCCGCGCAGGTCGGGCCCGGCAACGCGCTGCCGGAGTATCCGCGTCCGCGGCTGGTCCGCGAACGCTGGCTGAACCTCAACGGCGTCTGGGAGTACGCGGGCAGCGGCTCGCCCGGCCGGAACGGGTACGGCGAGCGGATCCTGGTGCCGTTCCCGCCGGAGTCGGCGCTCTCCGGTATCGGACGGCGGGACGAAACCCTCTGGTACCGCAAGGTTTTCGAGGTCCCGTCCGGCTGGGACGGTCAGCGCGTGCTGCTCCACTTCGGCGCCGTCGACCAGTCCGCGACGGTCTGGGTCAACAACCAGGAGGTGGCCGCCCACGAGGGCGGGTACACGGCCTTCAGCGCGGACATCACCGGCGTGCTGCGCCCGTCGGGATCGCAGGAACTGACCGTCCGGGCCACGGACCGCACCGACGCTTCGACACACCCCGTCGGCAAGCAGCGGAACGACCCGAAAGGGATCTTCTACACCGCCGCGTCGGGTATCTGGCAGACCGTCTGGCTGGAGCCGGTGCCGTCCGAGCGCGTCCGGGATCTCCGGGTGACGTCAGACCTCGAAGGGGTGACGGTTGTGCCCAAGGTCACAGGCGGCGCCCGGGTGGAGCTGATCGTGAGCGAGCCCGATGGCCCCGAAGTGGCACGTGCCGCGGAGGACGTGGGACGCCGATTGCGTGCGGAGGTGCCTTCGCCGCGCCTCTGGACGCCCGATGATCCGTATCTCTACGACCTTCAGGTCCGTTTGCTCGACGAGAGCGGCAATCCGCTCGACGTCGTCGAGTCCTATACCGGGCTCCGCACGATCGGGACGGTCTCCGACGCCCAGGGCAGGCCGCGGATCGCGCTCAACGGCCGGATCACCTTCCTCCACGGCCCGCTCGACCAGGGTTACTGGCCGGACGGGATCCACACCGCCCCGACCGACGAGGCGTTGCGGTTCGACCTGGAGAAGACCAAGGAACTCGGCTTCAACTTCGTCCGCAAACACGTCAAGGTCGAGCCGGAGCGCTGGTACCACTGGACGGATCGGCTGGCAGGACATGCCGTCGCTCACCGTCTCGTTCGACGGCCCGCCCGGGACGGCGCCCGATCCGGTGCCGGAAGCGAAGGCGCGGTTCGAAGAGGAATTGACCGAGATGATCGAGCAGTCGCGCGGGGTGACCTCGATCGTCGGCTGGGTGCCGTTCAACGAGGGCTGGGGCGAATTCGACACCGCGCGGATCGCGAACCTGGTGAAGGACCTCGACCCGACCAGGCTCGTCGTCGCGAACAGCGGAGTGAACTGCTGCTTCTCGTGGCCGGACACCGGCGCGGGCGACGTCTACGACGACCACACCTACGTCGGGCCGGGAAAGCCCTCGGTGAAGGACCACAGGGTGATCGTCGACGGCGAGTACGGCGGCCTCGGCCTGGTCCTCGACGAGCATCGCTGGCCCGGGGAGCCGCAGGCCTACGAGATGACGCTGACCTCGGCACAGCTGACGAAGCGCTATGCCGAGGTCAGCGAGCATCTCGAACGGATCATCGCCGGAACCGGTCTTTCCGGCGCGATCTACACCCAGACCACCGACGTCGAGAACGAGGTCAACGGCCTGCTCACCTACGACCGGCGGGTGGTGAAGGCGGACGCGCCGACCGTCGCCACCCGCAATCGCGCGGTCATCGAGGCGGGTCAGTCCGGCTGAGCCTCCACCGGACCACCCGAATCCCGGACCCGGACGGGCACCCCGAGCAGCTGAGAAGGCAGCTGCCCGGGGTCGTGACCGGGGGTCATCCACACGTCGATCGTGGGTGCCCCCTCGGCCTCGCCCTGCCCGACGCCGACCACTCCGGGGACGTCGTCGAGCCACCGGGACGCCGCCACGAGCGCGGCATCGACGTCGGAGATTTCGTCGGCCACTACGGGTGCACCCGGATCCCGAGCGACGCTTCGACCAGCGAGATCCGGTTGATCACGGTGACCACCGGCGAGCCGGCGAACAGGAGGCCGACGGCGTTCTCGCTCAGGTCCGCCACGAGGCTGCCCGAGTCGCCACCGGCCGACATGTCGGTGGTCAGCAGCTGCTGCGCGAACCGGGCCACCCTGCCTCCGCCGTAGTTCACGTCGACGGTGGCGTTGATGTTCGTGATCCGCCCGGTCGTCCAGTTCGTGGTCCGGCCGGTCTTCTGCACGAGCGTGCCGACCGCGGGCGCCACGTTGGTGCCCTTGAGCTCGCCGACCCAGAAGATCCGCCGGTCGAGGTCGTGGAACTGGCCTTCGGCGATCGCGGCGTCGACGAAGTTCAACGGCACCGGCTGCCCCGGCTGGATGAACTTGATCGGCACGAACCGGCTCAGCCTGGCGATGACGTCGGTGGGGACGACGCCGCCGTCGAACGGGCCGGGCTGCAGGATCGGGTCGCCGATGGCGGCGGCGTTGGAGTTCGCCAGCACGTGGTTGTTGCTCAGGATGTAGTATCTCGGCGGTTTGCCGGGCAGTGCCGTCGCGTCGTAGACCGCGGTGCCGTAGGTGCCGGCGGTGATCTTGAAGTGGCCGACGCTCAGCCCGCCGTACGCCGGGCGGAACTTCTTGGCGAGGGTGAACGGGCCGACCTGCTCACGGGCGAGTTCGTCGGGGCGGGCGAGCGTCGGAGCCGGGGGCTCGTCGATCATCGTGGCGGCGCCGTTCACCTTCGGCGCGGCGATACTGCGGCCGGCCTGGAGCACCCCGACCTCCTGGACGTCGGTGGGCACGCCCGCCAGCGTCGCCGGGACGAGGTCGTCGTCACGCAGCATCTCGTGCGGCAGTTTCGTGTCGACCAGGACGGTGATCGCCTTTTCGCCGGTGTCCCTGCCCCCGGACCATTTGGTACCGAGCGCGACACCCACCACGTTCTGCCGGTTCAGCAACGCCTCCTCCTCGGCCGCCTGCACGCTCGCGAGGGAGAGGAAATCGTCCGGGATCATATTGTTTTCGATCATGTCGGCCACACTTTTCTGGTTGTCGGCGTTGACGAAGTGCGGGAGTCCCGACGAAAGAGTCTTCCCTTGTCCGCGGGGTGGCGCCATAGTGCAATCGGGTACGGCGCTTCACCCGGGAATGTCAGTATTTCCCTTATGTGACAGGGGTTTGTGATCGAGCAACCAGTCATCGCGCGAGTGGTGGGATATTCAGGGACTTTGGTCACCGGATCGCCGGAAAAGGAAACGGGCGGGTTCACCGGATCGCTCCGGAAACCCCGCCCGTCTCGGGAAAAGCGCGGGTCAGCCGATCGCGGCGTCGATCGCCTTGGTGATCACTTCGTCCTCGGGTTCGGTGCGCGGGCGGAATCGTCCCACCACTTCACCGGACGGGGCGACGAGGAACTTCTCGAAGTTCCACTGCACGTCGCCGGCGGCGCCTTCCGCGTCGGCCGCCTTCGTCAGTTCGGCGTAGAGCGGGTGACGGGTTTCGCCGTTCACGTCCAGCTTTTCGAACAGCGGGAACGAAACGCCGTACGTCGTCGAACAGAAGGCCTGGATCTCCTCGGCGGTGCCCGGCTCCTGTCCGGCGAACTGGTTGCACGGGAACCCGACGACGGAGAAACCCTTGTCCGCGTAGCGTTCCTGCAGCTTCTCCAGCCCGGTGTACTGCGGGGTCAGCCCGCATTTCGACGCCACGTTCACCACCAGCAGCGTCTTGCCTTCGAACGCGCCGAGCGTCGTGTCCTCGCCCGCGAGCGTCTTCAGTGGAATGTCGTGGATCCCCATGCTCTCCCTTTCGTCATTTCCTCAGCAGGTCACGGGCGTCGACATGGCCGAAGGGCCCGTCGTCGCGCCGGAACGCGGACGCGGTCTCCCGCGCGCGGTCGAGCGCTCCCTCGCGGAGCAGCCCGGCGAGCGTGTCGAACCGTTCGGTGTGCACCCTCGCCCGCCGCCGCGCGTAGTCGGCGGCGGAATCCTTGGTGACCATGAACGCCCAGTCGCTCGACAGTGCCAGCATCGCCTCGGCGACGGCCTGGTCGCGGACGGCGTCACGCGTCGTCGTGTCCATCCCGGTGACCAGGTCGAGCATCCGGTGCTGCAGCGCGGTGTTGTCCCGCACCATGTCGGCGACCTGCTCGCCGTCCCAGACCCGCCAGTCCTTGCCCGAGCCCCACGACGACGCCGGGAGATCGACCTTCCCACCGAGGTGGCCCGCTTCGAGCGCGCCCTTGAGCGTGGTGACGCGGACCCCCGCCTCGGGCAGCGCGCGCAGGACACCTTCGAGCCAGGCCGGGCCCTCGTGCCACCAGTGCCCGAACAGTTCCGTGTCGTAGGCGGCGACGACGAGCGATTCGCGGCCGTGCTCGGCCTTGAGCGAGCGCAACCGGGCGACGACGGTGTCGACGAAGTCCTGGACGTGGCCGCCGAGGGTGGCCGTCGCCATCGCCGGGTCGTACGGCGCCTTGTCCGGCGGCTCGACGGTCTTGCCGGTCACCCGTGACGGTTTGAGGCCGACTTCGTGCGCCCAGGTGTGGAAGTCGCGGTAGGCGGCGTGGCCGGGGTAGCCGGCCTTCGGCGACCAGACGCGGTACGTGACTTCGAGGTCGCGGCCGAAGCAGACGACGTCGGAATCGCCGACGGTCCGCGCCGCCGACGTGTCACCGTGCAGGGACGGTCCGTCGACCATGAACCGCCGGACGCCCGCGGCGGCGTATCCGGCCTCCATTCCGGGCGCGTAACCGCATTCGGGTGCCCAAATGCCTTCGGGACGTTGTCCGATCCGCAGTGCGGTGTCGGCCAGCCCGCCGCGCAGCATGAAGTCGCGCACCGCCGGGTCGAGCAGCGGCTGGAACGGATGCGCCAGCGGGCCGCCGAGCAGTTCGATCGTCCCGTTGTCCACAAAGGACCGGAGGATCGGCGAGAAACCGTGACGCCAGCGCGTTTCGAGTTCTTCCGACGCCTTCAGCGCCGTCCGGTACTCGCCCGCCGCGAGGTCGCGCAGCAGCGGGTCGCCGCGCCAGAGCGTGGACGCGTGCCAGGCGCGCAGCTGCCAATGCCCGAGCCAGTCGTGGAAGGCGTCGATGCAGTAGGGGTCGTCGAGCTGTGCGGCGAGGATCGGCGTCATGCCGAGAGTGAGGACGTCCTCGCGGCCTTCGTCGGCGAAGCGGCGCAAGAGGTCGACCATCGGCAGGTAGGAATGCGCCCACGCCTGGTAAAGCCATTCCTCGCCGACCGGCCAGGAGCCGTGATGCGGCAGCCACGGCAGATGGCTGTGCACGACGAGGCAGAACGTGCCTTCGTACTCGCTCATGCCTGCTCCTCGTAGTGGGTCGCTTTGCGTCGCATGAGCAGGCGCACTGTGTTGAGTGATTCGCTCGCAAGCTCCCTCATGGGCGCACCGCCACGGCCACGAGGTCGAGGCTGGCGTCGAGGTCCTCACCGTGGATGGCGAAATCCGCGGCCTGGATGGCTTGGACATCGGCGAGCAGTTCCGCCGGCCAGGTCGCCTGCCCGGGCAGTTGCCCCATGACGACGTCGAGCTGCGCGTCGATGATCGAGCCGCCGTACTTGGCGTCGAGCTTCGCGACGCCCTCGCCGTGGTGGAGGCCGTGCAGCGTCTCGACCTCGAAACCGGCTTCACGCAGCAGTTCGTCCAATTCGGACGGTGCGAGTTCCCTGGTGTGGAACGGGTTGAGCGGGGTGTCGCTGTCCGGGGTGAAGGTCAGCCGGTTGGGTGTGGTGACGATCAGCCGTCCGCCGGGGGAGAGCACGCGGCGGCATTCGGCGAGGAAGGCGCCCTGGTCCCAGAGGTGCTCGATCACCTGGAAGTTGGCGACGACGTCGACCGAGGCGTCCCGAAGCGGCAGGAACACCAGGTTGGCCATGGCCACGCCGATGCCGGGGTAGCGGCGGGCGACGTGCTCGGTGGTGGGGACGTCGTAGTCGAGGGCGAGCACCCGCTCGGCGACGGTGGCGATGAGCCCGGCGCCGTAGCCCTCACCGCACCCGGCTTCCAGGACGGTCTTGCCTTCGCACAGGGGCAGGAGCGTTTGATACGCGGCCTCGTGGCGGCGGTACCAATAGTTTTCCTCGGCGATGCCCGGCACGGTGCGTTCACCGGTGAGGTGCAGCGCTTCGGCCCTGGTGGCTGGGGTGGTCACGCCGCGACCCTACCGGCCGGTCACTTCCCTCCCTGGCGCAGTTAGTCCTCTGGATGCGGTCCTTGCACGTGCAAGGACCGCATCCAGAGGACTAACTGCGTGTCACGTTTCGCGGTGCTGTCCAGTCCAGGAGGTATGCAACGGACATTCACCCGCGTACTGCTCGTCGTCTTCGGTCTCATCGAACTGCCCGTCGGGCTGTGGCCGCTGTTCAGCCCGGACGGCTTCTACCGGGACTTCCCGGGGTTCCGCACCGGCTGGGTGGCGATGGACGGCCCCTTCAACGAACACCTGATCCGCGACTTCGGCGGCCTCAACCTGGCGCTTTCCGCGATCCTGATCGGCGCCGCCGTGATCGGGACGACCGCCGTGGCCAGGCTCGCGGCGCTCGCGACCTTCCTCTTCGGACTGCCGCACTTCCTCTACCACCTCGGCCACGTCTCGCATTTCGAGCCGGTGGACCAGGTGCTGATCGTCGTGACGACGGCGCTGGGCGCGGTGCTCCCGGTGGTGCTGGCGCTGATCCCCTCGAAGCGGGCTACACCGGCGACACCGTGATGCCGATGGCGCCGGGACCGAGGTGGGCGCCGAGGATCATGCTGGCGTCCACCAGGGTGCTGTCGACCATATGCGGCAGCCGCGCCCGCAGTCGCCCGCCGATCTCGAGATCGCGTTCGTCCGGGCCGAACCGGGTGATGGCGACCTCCACGTCCTGATCGCCCGCGCAGTCCACCGCGAGGTCGACGAGTTTGTTGAGCGCCCGCCGCTGGCCCGGGACCCGGGTCAGCGGGGCGACCTCGCCGTTCTTCACCGTCAGCAGGGGTTTGATCGAGAACGCCGAGCCGAGGAAGGCCTGCGCGGCGCCGATCCGGCCGCCGCGGCGCAGGAACTCCAGCGTGTCGACGTAGAGGATCTCCCGGCTGCCGCGGAACCGGCGTTCGGCGGCGTCGATCACCCGGGTCGCCTGCCCGCCGGCGGCGGCGACCTTGGCCGCCGAGGTCGCCGCGAAACCGAGGCTCATCCCGGTGGTCCCGCTGTCGAGGACGTGGACGGGGACGCTCACCTGCTGGGCGGCCTCGCGGGCGGCGTTCACCGTCTCCGACATCCGGCCCGAGATGTGGATGCTGACGATCGCCGAGGCACCCTTGCTCGCGGCGTCCTGGAACGCCCAGAAGAACGCGGCGACCTCGGGCGGCGCCGTCTTCACCGGGGTCCCGGCGCGCAGATGGCCGATGATGTCCTCGCGGTCGTAGCGGTTCTCTTCGTCGAACTGCTCTCCGACCTGCAGTTGGACCTGAACGACGCCGATTCCCCAGCGTTCGGCGACCGGGGCGGGGAGGCAGGCGGTCGAGTCCGTGATCACGGCGACGGGGCCGGGCAAGGAACGCATGGTCGGGCAGGCTATCGCCTCACCCCCGCCACGAGTACCCCGGAATACGGCCGTTCGGGTTAGTCGCCCGGTAACACTCACTTCCGGGTGAATTACCTGGACGATGGTCCCACTAAAACGTGCATCCAGGTGAATGAGGTCACCTCGGCGGGCCGCGGCACTGAAATGGCCCTAATCTACCGGCCAGTAGAGCTGTTGCCCCGTGGCCGACGCCGGCCACCAACGGGAGGTCGAAGTAGACCCATGACGAACATCGTTGTCCTGGTCAAGCAGGTACCGGACACCTACTCGGAGCGGAAGCTCTCCGGTGCCGACAACACTCTTGACCGCGAATCCGCCGACGCCGTGCTCGACGAGATCAACGAGAAGGCCGTCGAAGAAGCCCTGAAGATCAAGGAAGCGGGCGAGGGCGAGGTCACCGTCGTCTCGGTGGGTCCCGACCGCGCGACCGACGCGATCCGCAAGGCGCTGTCCATGGGCGCCGACAAGGCCATCCACGTCTCCGACGAGGCCCTTCACGGCTCCGACGCCATCGCCACCGCCAAGGTGCTGGCCGCCGCGATCTCGAAGGTCGAAGGCTTCGACCTGGTCATCACCGGTAACGAGGCCTCCGACGGCCGCGGTGGCGCCGTCCCGGCGATCATCGCCGAGCTGCTCGGCCTGCCGCAGCTGACCCACGTGAACGAGCTGACCGTCGACGGCACCTCGATCAAGGCCGACCGCTACACCGAGGACGGCGTCACGCACCTCGAGGCGAACCTGCCCGCGGTGGTGAGCGTCGGCGAGAAGATCAACGAGCCGCGCTACCCCTCCTTCAAGGGCATCATGGCCGCGAAGAAGAAGCCGGTCGAGACGCTGACCGTCGCGGACCTTGGCGTCGACGCCGGCGAGGTCGGCCTCGGCAACGCCTGGTCGTCCGTGCTCGAAGCCTCTCCGAAGCCGCCGCGCACCGCCGGCGAGCGCGTCGAGGACGAGGGTGACGGCGGCAGCAAGGTGGCCGCCTACCTGGTCGCGCAGAAGCTCATCTGAGACAGGTTTCGAGGAGGAATAGGGAAATGGCTGAAGTACTCGTCCTCGTCGACCACGTCGACGGTGAAGTCAAGAAGGTCACGCTCGAGCTGCTGACCGCCGCTCGGGAACTGGGTGAGCCGTCCGCGGTCGTCGTCGGCCCGACCGGCACCGCCGCCAAGGCGAAGGAAGCCCTCGCCGCGCACGGCGCCGCCAAGGTGTACGTCGCCGAGGGCGACAACGCCACCGGCTTCCTGGTCACCCCGAAGGTGGACGTCCTCACCGCTCTCGCGGAGCGGACCTCCCCGGCCGCCGTGCTCGTCGCGGCCAGCGCGGAGGGCAAGGAGGTGTCCGCCCGGGTCGCGGTCCGCCTCGGCTCCGGTCTGCTGTACGACGCCGTCGGCGTGAACGGCGACGGCAGCGTCGACCAGTCCATCTTCGGTGGCGCGTTCTCCGTCAAGTCCAAGTCCACCAAGGGCGTCCCGGTCATCTCGGTCCGCCCCGGCGCGGTCGAGGCGGCCCCGGCCGAAGGCGCGGCCGCCGAGGAGACCGTCGAGGTCCCCGCGGGCGACCCGGCGAAGTCCGCCAGGATCACCGGTGTCGAGCCGATCGTCGGCGGCGACCGGCCGGAGCTGACCGAGGCCTCGGTCGTCGTCTCCGGTGGCCGCGGTGTCGGCTCGGCCGACAAGTTCGACGTCGTCGAGGCGCTCGCCGACTCGCTCGGTGCCGCCGTCGGTGCTTCCCGCGCCGCCGTCGACTCGGGTTACTACCCGGCGCAGTTCCAGGTCGGCCAGACCGGTAAGACGGTTTCGCCGCAGCTGTACATCGCGCTCGGCATCTCCGGCGCGATCCAGCACCGCGCGGGTATGCAGACCTCGAAGACCATCATCGCGGTCAACAAGGACGCCGAGGCGCCGATCTTCGAGATCGCCGACTTCGGTGTGGTGGGCGACCTGTTCAACGTCGCGCCGCAGCTGACCGAAGAGGTCCAGAAGCGCAAGGGCTGAGACCCCTCGTCGCGCGAAGGGGCCGTCCGGGATTTCTTTCCCGGGCGGCCCCTTTTCTGTGATCCGAAAGTGATCTTCCAGCCTGAGAGAACCCTGAGAACCCGCAATTAACTGAACGTGCACTAATCGGCCATCAGGCGCATTGTCGTTGGTACCCCCCGAGGGGTAGACCTGGGTCATGACGACGTCACAGCTCCTCGTCAGTACTGACCAGGCAGGTGTCGAACTCCCGGCCGATGCGCCGCGTTACTCCCTCCTCGTGGCGAACGGGAACGAAGAAGTCGTTGCCGCGCAACGACTTCGCCATCAGGTTTTCGCCGAGGAAATGGGGGCGACGCTCAATTCGCTCGAACCCGGTCTCGACGTCGACTACTTCGACGAGTTCTGCGATCACCTCGTGGTGCGGGACGACAACACCGGCGAAATCGTGGGCACGTACCGGATGCTGCCGCCCGATCGGGCCGCGCGGGCGGGGAAGCTGTACTCCGACAGCGAATTCGATCTCACCGCGCTCGATGCGCTGCGCCCTTCGCTGGTCGAGACGGGGCGGTCGTGCGTGCATCCCGACCACCGCAGCGGCGCCGTGGTGAGCCTCGTCTGGGCGGGCATCGGGCGCTACATGCTGCTGGCCGGCCACCGGTATCTCGCGGGCTGTGCTTCCGTACCGCTGACGGACGGCGGGGTCTACGCGGCGGGCGTCTGGGATGTCCTGCGCGCCAAGCACTACGCGGAGGAATCCTTTCGGGTGACGCCGCTGAACCCGTGGCGGGCCGAGGGTGTCGAGCGGCCCGCCCGCGCGATCCTTCCGCCGCTCATCAAGGGCTACACCCGACTGGGTGCGAAAATCTACGGCCCGCCCGCGCTCGACGCGGATTTCGGTGTCGCGGACTTCTTCGTCCTGCTGGATCTGCACAACGTCGACGAGCGGTACCTCAAGTTCTTCCTGGGAGTGCAGGGATGACTCACGCCTGGATGCCGAAGTCGCCGTGCGGCGACGGCTGCCTGAGCGAAGGGGCGCCGACGGTGGCGTTCCCCCGGCGCGTCCTGCGGTTCACCGCGGCGATCGGCGTCATCTTCGGCGCTTTCCTGTCGGCGCCGCTGGTGCTCGTGCTGCGCGGCATGCCACGGGAACGGTTGGTGCGCCTGCTTTTCGCGGGGATCTTGAAATCCTTCGGGGTGAAGCTGCGCGTACTCGGCGACGAGCGTTTCCGCGCCGTGCCGGGCCGTGGCGCGCTCGTGGTGAACAACCACATCTCGTGGCTGGACATCATCGCGGTGAACGCCGTCCAGCCGATGCGGGCGCTCGCCAAGAAGGAGGTCGGCGCCTGGCCGGTGCTCGGCCTGCTGGTGCGCCGCGGCGGCAGCATCTTCCTCGACCGGGAGAACCTGCGGAGCCTGCCCGCGACGATGGACGAACTCGCCGACGCGATGCGCGGCGGATCACTCGTGAGCGTGACGCCGGAAGGCACTACCTGGTGCGGTCTCGGTTCGGGCCGATTCCGTCCCGCGACCTTCCAGGCCGCGATCGACGGCGGCGTCCCGGTGCGGCCGCTCGCGCTGCGCTTCCGGCTCGCCGACGGGCGGGAGACGACCCAGCCGGCGTTCATCGGGCCGGAGTCGCTCATCGCCTCGCTGCGACGGGTCGCGGCGCTGCGCGGTCTGGTGCTGGAGGTGCACGTGTGCCCGGAGATCGCGCCGGGCCGCGCTTCGGACCGGCGGGAACTGGCCGCGCTGGCGGAATCCGCGGTGCAGGCGGCGCTCGGCCGGGTGCAGATCCCGGTGCAGCGGCGGCGTCGCGTCGCGGCGGTTTCCCCGGTCGCTCCTTCGGTGCCCTCCGCTCCCGAGGCGGTCTCTCCGTAGCCCCGGATGTCCTGAACGACCCCTTTCCTGACATCCGCCAGGGGTTGGTGCGACTGCGGTGACAGATGTGGCGTTGGTCGAGGGGGTCGTGGGGGGGGGTTTTGGGTGGGAACCCAAAAAACACCCCCCCCCCCCCCCCCCCCCCACCACCCCCCCCCCCCCCCCCCCGACCCCCCCCCCCCC